>JAISJX010000128.1 GCA_031261145.1 Tannerella sp. | reverse complement strand
ATGCTCAGGACGGCGGTTACTGGCTCGAGGAAACACTGACAGATCCCAACCGCTTTCAACCGCAATATATGTTCGGTACACCGCGCGAAGGTGACTTTGTGTATGTGGATCAAAACAATGATGGCGTAATTGATGAAAAAGACCAGGTGCCCTTAGGCTACGGAAGCATTCCGCGTATTACCTGGGGTGCCTCTGTATCGGCACAGTATAAGGGCTTTGACTGTTATATCTTTTTTCAGGGATTAGTTAAGTACAGTCAGCAGTATGCAGGTGGTGGCGTATATGAAAACGCAGTTGCCGGCAGCTATTGGGATTACCACCAAACAGCATGGACAAGAGAACGTTGGGAGAATGGCGATAAAATTACTTATCCAGCCTTGTCTTCCGGAGCAACCACCAACCATATATCCAATTCGTTCTTTGTACAGGATCGTTCGTTTGCACGATTTAAAAATGCGGAAATAGGTTATACCCTTCCCAATAATCTGCTTAAAACATTAGGTATAAGTAAAATAAGGGTCTTTGTTTCCGGACAGAATATTTTCATCTGGTCGCCCAAATTCCGCACCACTCACCTCGACCCGGAAACCAATGGTTCTGCGGGTTATCCAACCACAAGGTCATTCGGATTTGGTACAAACATTACTTTTTAAAACATAAAACATAAAATATAAAATGTATATCGATATGAAAAATAGATTAAAAAATAAAATATTTTTGGGTTTTTTGGCTCTCAGTTTGGTTTTGGCGTCGTCGCTCCATTCGTGCAGTGACATATTGAATATGGCGCCCGACGGTAAAATATCATTAGATGACGTTTTTGCGGATAGTGAAAAGATAGCCTCTTATTTGAACACATGTTACGCTTACATTCCGAGTGCAGGTGCTAACTGGTATTTCTACAATCGAGGTCCCGTAGTTTGGTGCGACGAAGCATGGGATGCCGACGTTGATGTTGGAGCGTATGCTTCTAACATGAGATGGTATAAAGGCGACGCCTCACCTGCCGACCATCCTATTCTCAATCAAGAGGGTGTGCTTCAAGACGGCAACGGCAACTATTGGAACAGGTATTGGGCTGCGATTCGCAATTGTTCCTATTTTCTTACGCACATTGAAACGTCAACTGTTGTCAGCGCAGCCAACAAAAGCCGGTGGAAGGCAGAGGCGCATCTTCTTCGCGCTTTCTATTATGCGGAATTGCTGCGATTTTTTGCTTGTCCCCTGCCGATAGAAAGGGAAGCGTACAGTTATACTGCCGATTTTTCGACTACCACGCGAAGTTCCTATTACGACGTGGCGAAATTCATTATTGAAGATTGCGACGAAGCCTTGAAATCGGCTGAGTTGCCGTGGCGAATCGCCACCAACGCCGAGGCATACCGTTATCATAAGGGAATAGCCGAGGCGATAAAGTCGAGAATGTCTGTTTACATGGCAAGCCCCTTGTACAACGATGGTCAGAATCACTGGGAAGAGGCATACCAAATCAACAAGACCGCGTTGGAGAACCTTGTGACAAACGGTTATGAACTCTACAATCAGATTAATTTTGCCGCTGTGTGGAAATCCGCAGACGCTTTCTTACCCAATGACGAGGCTGCGCTGTTCAATGAATATTTCTGCAACGACATGGTTTTTTCCTCTAATCCGATGGACAGGGAAACCATTTACCACACGAAAGACGATCAGGGAATTATCTGGGGTTTTGACGGAATCGGCTCTCAAGCCGGTTACAGAACCAGCACCTGCCCTTCGCAGGAATTGGTGGACTGTTTTGAGACTACCAACGGCAAGACCGTTCTGAATTTGGAAAAGCCCTATACTGACGAGATAACTCATCTTTATCCCAATCTGAACGCTGATAATGAGTTGTACAGCGAACAAACGCCTTACGTCAACAGAGACCCGCGTTTTTATGCGTCCATTTATTATGACGGCTGTTATAGAAAAGCGTATTGGTCTTTTCCGGAAACGAAGGAAGATAAAGACAATCCGTCCAGTAACCCCGGTTATCGTACACGTAGAGTTTCCACATGGATAGGCGAACCCCATACGGGTATTGACCCTGTTCGTCGCTCAGCCACCCGTACAGGATATTATGAACGCAAATTTCTTCATCCCAATACAGGAAACGAAGTGGTAAGCAGTAGTCAAGACGCCAAATGCAAGACGTTCCGTTTGGCGGAAGTGATTTTGAACTTTGCCGAAGCCGCCGCCGAAGCCGGTCATTTGGATGAGGCATGGGCTGCCGTCAACCAAATAAGAAACCGGGTGGGGATGCCAAACCTTCCCGATGCTTTGAAGGGCGATAAAAACGGCTTGATACTGCGTATTCACAATGAGCGCAGAGTAGAACTGGCATTGGAAGGATTCAGGTATTTTGACGTTCGCAGATGGACAGCTCCGGAAGGAGATTTAGAAAAAACCGACCGCTGGATTACGGCTGCCAGAATCACGATTAGTGGTGCCGCTGCTCCGTACACCTACACGTTTGCACGTGGTCCCGTATCAGTAGAGCGTTTATGTTATTCTCAAAAATGGTTGCGCTTCCCTGTTCCCATGAATGATGTAAATATCATGAAAGCTTTGACCGGAGAGGATTGGCAAAATCCGGGATGGTAATAATAATGTATAAATAACAAGGGGTTTAAACCCCCTTGTTAAAAAAAATAATTGAAAATGAATACAAAAATATATATCACAAGAATGATGCTTTGCGTTTTCCTGTTGCACTCAGTAGGAGCAGGTTTGAATGCACAGCAAACAAGAGTCATCTTCAAGATGATTGGAATTGTCAGCGATAATGACGGCACGCCTATAGCCGATGCTACTATTGTTTCTTTCTATGGGAAAGATAAAACGACGACCGACATAAGCGGACATTATACGTTGACGATAGACGACGGAAGTACGCAGGCGATAGTTTCTAAAACCGGCTATCGCTCTCAGACCATTACGTCATCGTTGGAAAATGATCACAATGTAACGCTACAGTCTGAAGCCGGTTATAATTTGGACGAAACTTTTTATTTGGGTTATTCCACCCAACGGAGAGGTGAACTTTCGGGAGCCGTGGCTACGGTCAGAGGCGAAGAATTAGAGCGTTCGCCGGTACCTGTTCTTTCCCAAGCCTTGGCAGGGCGTTTGTCCGGATTATATACAAAAGAAGGTTATTCGGAGCCGGCGCGGGCTACCACCAATTTGTATATCAGGGGCGCCAATTCTGTGTGGAACAATTCGCCTTTGGTTGTCATTGACGGTATTCCCTACAATTACAACCCCAATCAGTTGATGGAATCTATCACCGCTTCGGAAGTGGAATCTATTACTTTATTGAAAGACGCTTCCACACAAGCACTGTATGGTATTCAAGGTGCTGATGGTGTGTTGGTCATTACCACCAAAAGGGGGCATCAAGGGAAATTGAAAGTGAACATTAAAGTGGATCAGTCTGTTGAGCAGACTTCCACACGTTTGCCCTTTATAAATTCTGCCGAATATGTACAACTGCGCAACGAAGCCGGAAAAAACGACGGCAAAGGCGATTATGCCTATTTTTCCGCTAATGACGTGCAGGGTTTTGTTGCAGGCGAAGACAGAGATTTGTATCCAAACAACAACTGGCGCAAAATGAACATGAAAGACATGACAGACCAACAGCGCGTCAATATCGACTTGCAAGGTGGCGGCGAAAGAGCACAGATATACACAAATTTCAATGTGATGCATCAGGGTGGTTTCTGGAAAACCGACCAGACAAAATACGACTCCA
>JAISJX010000036.1 GCA_031261145.1 Tannerella sp. | reverse complement strand
AACCGGAAGAAAAAGCATCTCCGAAACCGGAGGAAAAAGCATCTCCGAAACAGGAAGCGCCTGTGGTACAAAAAGAAAAAGCGCCCGAACGTCCGGTTGAACGTCCGGTCGAACCTCCTGCTGTCGAAGCGCCGGTTGTCCGGAAAGAAAAAGTACAGGAACAGCCTAAGGCGGCGGCGCCCGAACATCCGGCTGAAGAACCGCCTAAACCGGCTGAAAAAGAAGCTGTTTTTCGTCTGAAAACGCCTAAACTCGAATCAGGCATCAAGGTGACGGGAAAAATAGACTTATCGTCTATCAACCAGTCCACCCGCCCGAAAAAGAAAACCAAAGACGAAAAAAGACGCGAACGGGAAAATAAGCGCAAAGCAGCCTACGCCGCCAATAAACCGCAACCGCATCCCCGCACACCGGCAGAAGGCAGCAACAATTTACCGAAACCGGTTGTTGCTACAGCGGCTACGGGCGAACAGGCGGCGAAGAAAAAACGGAAACGCATCAAAAAAGACCGGGTGGACATCAATACCATGCAGGGTACGAATTTCCGTCCGAACAGCAACAATAACAACAATAATAACCATAACCGTCCGAATAACAGTAATAACAATAGCGGCGGCGCTCACCGCAAAATTGATGAGCATAAACCGCCACGTCTGAAAAAGCCCGTAAAGGCCGAAGTCAGCGAAGAAGATGTACAGAAACAGATAAAAGAGACCCTGGCTCGTTTGACCAGCAAGGGCAACAAGAGCAGCAAGGGCGCTAAATACCGCAGGGATAAACGGGACGCAGCGGAAAAACGCGAACAGGAATTGCATAGACAGGAAGAGCGCGAAAGCAAAGTATTGAAACTGACTGAATTTGTGACGGCAAATGACCTTGCCAGCATGATGGATGTATCCGTTTCGGAAATTATTTCCACCTGCATGAAGATTGGCATGATGGTTTCCATCAACCAGCGTTTGGACGCGGAAACAATCAATATCGTAGTGGACGAATTTGGCTTCAAGACGGAATATGTGAGTGCGGAAGTGGCGGAAACAATTAAGGAAGAGGAGGATAATCCTGAAGATTGCGTACCTCGTCCGCCGATTGTGACCGTGATGGGACACGTGGATCACGGTAAGACGTCGTTGTTGGACAACATCCGTAATGCCAATGTGATAGCCGGTGAGGCCGGTGGTATCACACAGCATATAGGGGCTTACAATGTGAAATTGCCGAATGGACGCCGCATTACGTTCTTGGATACACCCGGACACGAGGCGTTCACCGCCATGCGTGCACGTGGAGCGAAAGTGACTGATATTGTGATTATTATTGTTGCCGCAGATGACAGTGTGATGCCGCAAACGGTCGAAGCTATCAATCATGCATCCGCAGCAGGCGTACCGATTGTATTTGCAATCAATAAAATAGACAAGCCCAATGCTAATCCTGAGAAAATCAAGGAAGAACTTTCCCAAATGAATTATCTGGTAGAGGATTGGGGCGGAAAATACCAGAATCAGGAAATCTCGGCAAAGAAAGGCATCGGCGTACAGGAACTGTTGGAGAAAGTATTGCTCGAAGCCGATATGCTGGAGCTGAAAGCAAATCCGAAAAAGCGTGCAACCGCTTCTGTCATTGAGTCTTCATTGGATAAGGGACGTGGTTATGTTGCGACGATATTAGTCGAAAACGGCACGTTGCATCAGGGCGATATTGTTTTGGCGGGAACGCACTACGGACGTGTGAAAGCGATGTTTAACGAACGTAACCTGCGCGTGGAATCGGCTGCTCCTTCCGAACCGGTTTTGGTTTTGGGCTTGGACGGCGCACCGCAGGCAGGAGATACATTAAATGTATTGGAAACCGAACAGGAAGCGCGCGAGATAGCTACCCGCCGCGAACAGTTGCAGCGTGAATTAGGTTTGCGTACCCAGAAACGCTTCGGTCTCGAAGAGTTGGGGCGCCGCCGCGCCTTAGGCGACTTCCACGAACTGAACCTGATTGTCAAAGGTGACGTGGACGGCTCAGTAGAAGCGTTGTCCGACTCGTTAATCAAACTTTCTACGGCAGAAATACAAGTCAATGTCATCCACAAAGCAGTGGGACAGATTTCCGAATCGGATATAGGTCTGGCAGCATCGTCGGATGCGGTGATTATCGGATTCCAAGTGCGTCCGGCGCAGACCGCCCGTCGTCTGGCGGACAAGGAAGGCGTGGAAATCCGCTTGTATTCAGTTATCTATGACGCCATAGAGGAAGTGAAGTCGGCAATGGAAGGTATGCTTTCACCTGAAATAAAAGAAGATATTATCGGTAATTTAGAGGTGCAACAGGTATTTAAGATTTCCAAAGTGGGAACGGTTGCCGGTTGTATCGTGAAAGAAGGTAAGATACGACGTACCAACAAAGTACGTGTAATACGCGACGGTATCGTGATATTCTCCGGCGAGTTAGGTTCGCTGAAACGCTTCAAGGATGAAGTGAAAGAAGTTGTGACCGGCCAGGATTGCGGTATCTTTATCAATAATTATAGCGACATTCAGGTCGGGGATATTATAGAATCGTTTGAACAAACGGAGATTAAGAAGACACTGTAAGAAGGTATAGAAATTAGGAGGGAGTTAATAAGTTTGGCATGAACTGGTTGGATTTTGCATTGATGGGTCTGCTGGCAGTTGGATTCATCAAGGGCTGTTCGGATGGCTTAATCAGGCAATTAGCAGCGCTTATTGCCTTGGCGGCAGCTATTTACTTTTGCTCTAAGGTGGCGGTAATTCTCCGGCAGTATGTCGTGCAAACAGGCTGGTTTCCGGAACATGGCGTGACGGTCGCAAGTTATGTGCTGGCGTTTATCCTGATTGTGAGTATTGTTGTACTGGTGGGTTCTTTAGTACATAAGCTGATTAGCGTGACGCCGCTCGGTTTGTTTAATCATCTGGCGGGCGGCTTTTTTGCACTTATCGTGACGGCGCTCCTTCTTAGCCTGATATTAAGCATAACAGAGGGACTTGACCGTCGCTCAACCATCATTTCGATGGAAACCAAAGTCGAATCACGCTTTTATCCTTATGTCAAGGAGATTGTGACAAAGATTTATCCGGCCGATTTATTTGTATGGAGGGAACAAAATGAAACCAAAGAAGACTGAAACAGAGAAAGATTCAATCATAAATGAAGTAACCGGAGGCGAATATAAATACGGGTTTACAACTGATATAGAAACGGAAACACTGCATCGGGGGCTGGATGAAGACGTTGTCCGGGTGATTTCAACCAAAAAAGAAGAGCCGGACTGGTTGCTTGAATTTCGATTGAAAGCCTATCGTCACTGGCTGACGATGGAAATGCCGACATGGGCGCATCTCAATATCCCGGAGATTAACTATCAGGATATTATATATTATGCCGCCCCGAAGAAGAAAGAAGGGCCGAAAAGCCTTGACGAGGTGGATCCCGAATTGCTGAAAACATTTGACAAACTGGGTATTCCGTTGCAGGAACAGAAGATGCTGAGCGGAATGGCGGTTGATGCCGTGATGGACAGCGTGTCCGTCAAAACGACTTTTAAGGAAACATTGGCCGAAAAGGGCGTTATCTTTTGTTCGTTCAGCGAAGCGGTGAAACAGCATCCCGGATTAGTAAAGAAATATCTGGGCAAGGTGGTGAATTACAGGGATAACTATTTTGCAGCGTTAAATTCGGCTGTATTCTCCGACGGTTCGTTTGTGTATATTCCGAAAGGCGTTCGCTGCCCGATGGAACTGAGTACGTATTTCCGTATCAATGCGGCGAATACGGGGCAGTTTGAACGTACGCTGATTGTGGCCGATGATGATTCGTACGTCAGTTACCTGGAAGGATGTACGGCTCCGAGGCGCGACGAAAACCAGTTGCATGCAGCGATTGTAGAAATTATAGTGCACGACCGCGCAGAAGTGAAATATTCGACGGTGCAGAATTGGTATCCGGGCGATAAAGAGGGCAAGGGCGGCATCTATAATTTTGTGACAAAGCGCGGATTATGCAAAGGCGAGGGCAGTAAACTTTCGTGGACGCAGGTAGAAACCGGTTCGGCCATTACGTGGAAATATCCCAGTTGTATTCTGGCGGGCGATAATTCGGTAGGCGAATTTTATTCGGTAGCCGTGACGAACAACTGTCAGCAAGCCGATACGGGCACCAAGATGACGCATATCGGCAAAAATACCCGAAGCAGGATTGTCTCCAAAGGGATTTCCGCCGGAAAAAGCCAGAACAGCTATCGCGGATTGGTGCATGTCGGCAAAGGTGCGGAAAATGCGCGAAATCATTCTCAATGTGACAGTTTGCTTTTGAACAACCATTGCGGGGCGCATACGTTCCCCTACATGGACATTCAGAATGAGACAGCCATCGTCGAACACGAAGCGACGACCTCTAAAATCAGTGAAGACCAACTGTTTTACTGCAACCAGCGAGGCATTGCGCCCGAAGATGCCGTCGGTTTAATTGTGAATGGCTATGCCAAAGAGGTGCTGAATAAACTGCCGATGGAATTTGCGGTTGAGGCGCAAAAACTGTTGCAAGTCAGCTTAGAAGGCTCTGTGGGGTGAAAACGGTCTGAACGGTGATACCGGAATCCGAATCTTGATAATGGGCGCAAATCCCTTATACACTATTCAGCAGGATTGTAAATCCTGCGGGACAGGGAATTAGAGTGGCGCAGTTACAGATAAAAATACATACAGATACAAAAAAGGTCGCAAGTGAAAAAATGATTTCACTTGCGACAAAATAAAATTTCACCTTACTTGAAGAACCTGATTCGGATCTAATTTAGCAGTTTTATGTTTCCCTGCGATATAATAATCCACTGTCAGCGGCGTACCTTTGATATTGATGATTTTAGCCACCTTCCCTTTCCAGTCGGTAACAACCCGTACGCCATTGGTCACGCGGAAAACCTCCTTCTCATTGATGTAACCTGTCGCTGCGCCGTCTTTTGTCTGTACCGAAAAAGTATC
>JAISJX010000029.1 GCA_031261145.1 Tannerella sp. | reverse complement strand
ACTCAAAAGGAAACTGTTCTAAAATTTTTGTATGTAATGTCGAATTAAAGTCAAATGCATACCCAATAGAAATACCCTTATCATCAGCAATAGAAAGAACTTCTAAGCGCTCTCCCTTTTCATACAGTTGCTTTAAGTCAGATTCTTGCATTACAGGATTTCCTTCTTTATCAACATATTCGAGGCTAACCTGCGGAATAATAGAACCAGGAACATCAACAGTTCCATTATCGTTACATCCAAACAATAAGAAAAGTAACGCATTAAAAAATAACATATTAAAGGTAATAATACCTAATCCAATTTTTCTCATATTCGTTTTTTTTTTATTTATGGGGGCAAAAGTAGAGAGAGATTTCAAAAATGCGCTCTTTTTTCTTACACATTTTTTTCACATTTGCAGGTATATGAGTCTTATCCAATGTAGCTTTATTAACTATGCAATTACTAAATGATTAGTCATCGGCTGTTTGGATGGCTGAAAACCATAATTTTCATAACCGCAGGTCGGCGACCTGCGGCAGTGGAATAAACACTCATGCTGCCTGAAAGGCAGGACGAGTGAATATAAAATACTGCCTTTCAGGCAGTAATCACCTCATTTTCCTGCCGTATGTCGCACTTCGGTTGACATACGGTTATGAAAATCTGACTTTTTAAGTCAAAATGCACCCTAAATTTGCTATAAATAGCAGCAGCTAATGACTAACAGCTAAATATCCAAATCTCCAAAACTATTCTGTTACTATTGTTTTAGGTGAAGAAATCAGTTTATCCAAATCTTCCGGAACAGCGTGTTCCCCCAGTATTTTTTGTGCTAAACGTTTCCGTTTCATTCCTATGGTACTTGTCGCTTTATTCATTATACTGCCAATGTGTATCAGCGTTAAATTGGCTTTAAGCAAATAACACATATAGAGGTCTTCATTAGATATTTCTGAATATAATGCTTTAAACATGATTTTAAAATCGGGCCATAAATCATCAATCGTATCAATTAGTTCCTTTTTTTCATCATTGGAGAACTTTTCTTCAATCTTTTTTTCTTGCAACCGGATATAGATTTTTGAATTTGAAAATTTCAGATCCAAGGATTCTTGTTTTTTCAGCATAATCATGTTTTGCTCCACTTTTAATTCAAGATTTTCTTTTTCTTCCAGGAACCGTTCTCTTTCGGTTGTATGTTTTTTTAACTCGGTTTCTAATTCGCTGATACGTTGACAATCTTTGTCTATCTGCTGTTTGCTTTCCTGTATTTGTTTGTCGCTTAACCTTGAACGTAACATTTCTTTTAATTTCCACTCTTTTTTCTTTTTACGCATGTCGAAGTAGAATATGCCCAAACTTCCGGCTAAAAGAATCACTGATATGCCCAGCCATGCGTTATTCCGTTCAGAAACAGTTTTACTTATGATTGCTTTATTTCGTTCATATTCTACTTGATGATAATCGTATAATGACTGGTTTCTACGGATAGATTCCGTATTTTTCTGATTATAAAGCGAATCACGTAAAACGTTGTATAATTCTTGAAATTGGACACACTCCTTCCATTTCTCCTCTTTTTTTGCGATTTCATAAAGACGATAATATCCGGCAGAACGTGTCGCCAATCGAGAACCTCCTATACTTTTTTGCAGGTAAAACCGGGCGGAATCCGGCTCTTCTGTTTCTACAAACAAATGGCCCAACACCAGACAGACTGTCGCATAATCGGTTGATGATACCTGCTGCAGAGCTTCTTCTATAAGTGGACGGGCGCGTTCATACGATTTCTTTTCAATGAATAAATACCCCATTTCATTGAGTATGCCGGGGCGGTTTATTGGAATGGCGTATTGTAGAGCGCGTTCGTAGTACTGAATAGCAAGGTCAATGCTGTCCATTTTAGAATACGTCCTTCCTATATCCTGTAATACAAATGATTGCGAAATTGTATCACCCAATTGTTCCAAATAAAAGAGGGCTTTTTTCAAAGGAGGCATTGCCTCATTAAAAACGTCCTGGTAAGTATATAACATTCCCAGATTGCTGCAGATACGGGCTAAGAGGGCATAATCGGCAGAATGTGTATCAATGTCTAAGGCTTTCAAATAATAATCCTGTGCTTTCAGGGCATCTCCCAAATCCTGTGAAACTCGTCCGGCATAATAATAAGAGAGCATCAATCGTTCCGGGTTTTTACGTTTCTCATAGTAACTGACGTCTGTCTGTATAAGCGAATCGGAAGTATGCGAAACATAGTTTTTGTCCTTAGCCTGTGTCAGAAAAATAGCGTAGTCTGCACGTTGCCGTTCGGATAGCTTCGTTATCCGAATAGAATCCTCCAAGATTCGTAAGGCTCTGTCCGGCTGTTCGTTCATACATTGTTCCACTTGTGAAAGAAGCGCTTGAGAATCTTTGTCATCCATACAGGATGAGAATCCCCATACAAACATTGTAATTAAAAATACTTTTATTTTCATAAGACAACACATATATCATTGCAAAGAAAAGAATTTATTTCCATTTATCCAATGAATAGACCGACAAATATATTTGAAATTCAACAAATAAATTCAACCGGTTACACAAAAAATTCTCCATTCCCCATTCTCAATTCTCAATTAAAATACTACCTTTGTGCAATTTTACCGAAAAAATGAATGATAAGCTATATAAAGTATTGATATTTACCTTGATTATTGTTGCCGGGGCCATGGCTCTTATGTTGATTCCGGCGTTTGATGTTTTCGGATTTGAATTTCGGAAAGCGGATATGCTGGCCGATATTCGAGTGGAAACGGATCCGACGCCGGCGCTTGATATGGAGGACAGTCCGGAGGAAGAGGCGGATTCGGAGGACGTGGAGGCTGTGATTCCTGCTATCGAACCGGATACCTGCAAGGAAGGCATTGTTTGCATCAACGATTATTCGGTTCAACACAATGCTTTGAGTCACTTTTATGAAGCACTGGCAGAAAATAACCGGCCTGTGCGGATCGCCTATTTTGGCGATTCGTTTATCGAAGGCGATTTACTCACTTGCTCGTTACGCGACTTATTTCATGAGCAATACGGCGGCAAAGGCGTCGGATTTGTCCCCATTCATACGGTCACATCGGGTTTTCGGATAACCGTAAGCAGTTATGCAGGCGGCTGGAGCGAACATTGCATTACGGACAGCCTTTTTTTCCGCAGCAAACAAGGCATTTCGGGACATTATTTCATTCCACACGCAGGAGCCACGGCCACATTTGCCTGCCGTTCGTCGGACGGAAGAAAAGCGGATACCTGCTCCGTCGCCTCTTTTTACTTCATTACGGACGGCAATCTGAAATTCACGACAACGGTCAATAAAAAAATCAGGGAACAATATACGATTCAAGGCAGTCCCGATATCCAACAGATTACAGTCGAGGGCGAAATCGCAAACATACGGATTACGGTTGATGATCCGGGAACAAACACGCGCTTTTTTGGCGTGTCGATGGATGAGAAACAATCGGGCGTTATTGTTGATAATTTCTCCGTCCGGGGCACGTCGGGCGTCGCGCTGAAAAGCATTCCCGCAAAAACGATCTGCGACTTCGACAGTCTTCTGCACTACGATCTGGTCATCTTGCAATACGGCTTGAATGTCGCCACGACAAACGGAAAAAAGTATGACACCTATAAAAAATCCATGTCGGAGGTGCTCGCCTATCTACGGGCTAATTTCGCAAAGGCCGATTTCCTGTTGGTGGGCGTTGGCGACAGGGCGATGAAAAGTGACGGCGGGATGGTGACCATGCCGGGCGTGATGAATCTGTCGGCTGTGCAACAATCCGTTGCCGCCGAAAATGAAATCGCCTTCTGGAGTCTGATAGACGCCATGTCGCTCGACGGCGGGATAGCCGGATATGTCAAATCGAAACCGTCCAAAGCAAATCTGGATTATACCCATATCAACGTGAGAGGCGGGGAAACCATTGCCGGACACCTGTTTGAGGCGTTTGAATATGGAAAAGAAAAATACATGGAAAGGAAAAACCGTCATGAATAGCCCGAAGCGAATCTTGATTCTCTTTTCGATACTGAACATTATCGGCTTCCATCCGGCGCAGGCTCAGATTGACTCGGCGCAAACTCAGGTTGACTCGTTGCAGGTTGCGGCGGAAGACAGCACGGAGGCGCTTGTCGCAATATCCACCTTGCTTTCACCCTTTTCGGAGATGCGCCCGAATGTAATAGCCGATTCGTCACACGCATTATCCCCGTTTTTTGAAAAACTGAACGCACTGCATGAGGACGTTGATTCGATGCCCCGCCCGGTTGTCCGCGTCGTTCATATCGGCGATTCGCACGTTCGCAGTCACGAGATTACGCCTGTACTTCATTCGTATCTGGCGGAGATGTTCGGCAGCGCGTCCGATGAATATATCAAGGGATATAAAAGCAAAGGGATTGTTCCCGAAAACGGTTCGCCCGGAGTGGTTTGCCAGTGCGTCGGGATTAACGGCGCAACAAGCAGGACTTTTTTGGAAAAAGATTACCTGAAAACAATCAGCGATTTACTGCCCGATTTGATAATCATTTCGCTTGGGACGAACGAGAGTTTTAACCGGTATGATCCGGACATACATTATAATATGATGGAGTCGCTTTTTTCGGCATTGACGGATACCTGCCATCATGCGGTCATTCTCTACACCACGCCGCCGGGGTCGTTCAAAACGGTCTATACCAAAGCCCGCCGACGTGCGAACCGCAAAATAATATCCGTGGACGAAAATAAGAAGACGGAAGAGGTGACGGCGACCATAATCCGTTTTGCAGCAGACCATCATGCCGCTTGCTGGGATTTGTATCATATTATGGGCGGCGACGAATATGCCTGCAAGAACTGGTTGAACGGCAACCTTTTCAAGGTGGATAAAATCCATTTCCTGAAAGACGGTTACCGCATTCAGGGATATTTGCTTTATGACGCTTTAATCAATGGATTTAATGGATACGTTTCTCAATAATATAAGGGGATTGTTTCATTATCTGGGCTTTGACCTGGATAAACTGCTGTCGCTGTTCGCCTATCATGCAGACGAGCCGATGATTTTTAACAGCGGTTTCTTCCTGTTTCTGTTTCTCGCTTTTATAATGGTTTATGGTGCGTTGCATAAAACGACCGTTCCACGGCTGATTTTTGTGACGCTTTTCTCCTATTATTTTTATTATAAAAGCAGCGGATTTTTCTTTTTTTTGTTGGGTGTGATTACGGTAAGCGATTTTATGTTAGCCCGTTTCATCGCTCAGGCGAAAGTGGAGTGGGTACGCAAAATGTTACTTGCCGAAAGCCTGTGCATCGGGCTTGGATTGCTTTTTTACTTTAAGTATTTCAACTTTTTCGGCCTCACTTTGGCATCCCTCACGCACGGCAATTTTCAGCCCGCAGATATTTTCCTGCCTATCGGCATTTCGTTTTTCACATTCCAGTCATTAAGCTATACCATTGATGTTTACAGGGGAAATATCAAACCCCTGACACATCTGTTGGACTATGCCTTTTACATTTCGTTTTTTCCGCCGTTAGTCGCCGGCCCCATCGTTCGCGCCCGCGATTTTATTTCGCAGATTCGTCAGCCGCTGGTCGTCACCAGCGAGATGATGAATAACGGTATTTACCTTATTATTTGCGGATTATTCAAAAAAGCCATCATCTCCGACTATATCGGCTTGAATTTTGTGGACAGGATATTTGACAATCCATCCCTGTATTCCGGCATAGAGAATCTTTTCGGCGTGTATGGCTATGGTCTTCAGATATATTGCGACTTTTCGGGGTACAGCGATATGGCGATTGGCATTGCGTTGCTCTTGGGTTACCGGTTCAATATAAATTTCAATTCCCCCTACAAATCAGCTACTATTCAGGAGTTTTGGCGACGCTGGCATATCTCGTTATCAACCTGGTTGCGCGACTATCTTTATATCTCGCTGGGCGGCAACCGGAAAGGGCGGGTTCGTACCTATATTAATCTGTTTATAACCATGGTGCTTGGCGGACTATGGCACGGCGCAAACTGGAATTTTATCATTTGGGGCGCATTACACGGCTTGGCGCTTGCCGCACATAAATTTCTGCGGCTCATACTCGGACGCGGGAAAAACGACGTCGCGCCGACCGGCAGTCTGCGCCATGTAATGGGTGTGGTCATCACCTTTCATTTTGTGATGTTTGCCTGGATATTCTTCCGTAACCCGTCATTGGGTGATTGCAAAACAGTTCTGGCACAAATATTTCTGAACTTTCAACCGCAGGTATTTTTACAAATGTTGAGCGGCTACAAGCTGGTGTTTATTTTCATATTTACAGGTTATCTGTTGCACTTCATGCCCGGTAAAATCGAAAATTATTTCAAAAATCAATTTATCTCTTTACCCTTAGTTCTGAAAGCCCTCGTAACGATTGTGTTAATCTATTTTATTGTGCAAATCAAGAGCAGCGACATTCAGCCGTTTATCTATTTTCAATTCTGAGGGAAGCGTTTATTTTAATTTTCATAAAGTAACAAACATCCCCTCTCAAAAAAGAAAAAATATTAAAACGTATGTTTTTTCAATGATTTTGCGTTCCTTTGTCT
Source organism: Tannerella sp. (assembly GCA_031261145.1). Next base: position 1,126 of record JAISJX010000029.1, on the reverse strand, counting down.
CGCGTTTTAAAAATAAGGTTTTGAATCTGATTATTGAACAAGGAAATACGGCGGTTAAAGTAGCTGTATTTGAGTGTGGAAATATAGTTGTTTCTTCTGTGTATAAGGACTTTGGGAAGACGGAGTTGCTTCCTTTACTGGAACAATATCCACTGGAGAGGGGCATTATGTCATCGGTGGTGGATGTGGAAAAGGAATGGATTGATTTCTTGAATGACCGGTTACCGTACTTCATTTTTTTAGATGAAAACGTACCTTTGCCGGTTACGGTTTGCTACCGGAAGCCGAAAACATTGGGAAAAGACCGGATTGCCGCTGCGGTCGGCGCAAATTACCTGCGTCCGGGAACCGATGTAATGGTGATTGATGCGGGCACGGCGATTACGTACGAAGTAGTGGAAGCATCGGGCGTTTACGTCGGTGGAAATATTTCGCCGGGAATGAAAATGCGGTTCAGGGCGCTGAATCAGTTCACGCGAAAATTGCCGTTTGTGGAAGAACAGGACAATGTCCCAATATGGGGCGGAAGTACGGAATCGGCCATTTTGGCCGGCGTCGTAAACGGAATTGTGTATGAAATGGACGGCTGTATAAACGAAATGAAGGAGAAATATTCGGATATTTTCGTTTTTTTAACAGGTGGTCACTCTTTTTATTTTGAAAGACGGCTGAAAAACCCCATCTTTGCAGATATAAATTTAGTGTTGATTGGATTAAATAGAATTTTAGAATATAATGTTGAAAATAAGTAAGATATGGGTAATTGCAGGAGCGCTTATACTCTCTCAGTTGTCATTGAGTGCACAAAATAGCACAAATTCGCCCTATACAAGATACGGCTATGGCGTCATTGCAGACCGTTCGTTCGGGGCCGGACGCGCCATGGGGGGGATAGGATATGGTTTGCGCAGTTCCAGGCAGATAAACCCGATGAATCCTGCTTCGTATTCGTCGATGGATTCAATGACTTTCCTTTTTGATGCAGGAGCGACGATACAATATTCCAGTTTTAAAGACGCGAACTATTCGCAGAACGACATCAATGGAAACCTGGAATATTTCGCCATGCAATTCCCGCTATCCAAACGCATCGCGATGAGCGCGGGAGTCCTGCCCTATTCGCAGG
>JAISJX010000453.1 GCA_031261145.1 Tannerella sp. | reverse complement strand
TATCCGGTTGCACGATATCTATCTCGTACCAGTTATAGTGGTCGCGAACGATACTCCGCTCTCCGTAAACCGGTTTCCACAGGGTATCCACCGATGCCGCAAGCGATTTATCCACACGGACGCCCTCTTTCCATTCTCCGTTACCGTTGATTCCCAGCAAGGATTCCAGCACCACGGGTTGTCCCGCGTAACTGACCGAGTAATAAATCCGGTCGCTCCTGTCATACACTTTCATTTGGAAGTCGCCGTCGGGCGAACTAATATTCACTTCCGTTGAAAAAACCGGCGTATATACGCATACAGCCAAAATACAAAATAATATCCGCTTCATAACACTAATTGTTTTATAATTACTTACTTATTCCTGTTTCAGATTGAATATGATTATTTTTAAACATTGAATTGTTACTTTTGCCTGGCTTGCCGGACTTTTTTTTCCATGGCGATTGATTTATTCTGCCTTTTTTCAATTAAAAACTTCATTATTAAAAAAGTGACTCGGGTGGGATTCAAACCCACGACCTTCAGAACCGGAATCTGACGCTCTATTCACTAAGCTACCAAGCCATGAAAAACGGTGCAAAGATAACAAAAAAATCCGTGAATCAAAAAAATTATATTAATTCGCCTGCTTTTTTAAACTATGTAATGAAAATATAGTTGTTTTATGAAAATTGATTATATTTGCACCGGATAAGGGAAAACATATTTATTCAAACGATGGATAATAATACATTGGAACGCGAATTGGTAATCAGGTTACTCAATGGTGACGAATCTGCTTTTGCCGAGCTATATGCTTCGTATAAAGGCAGGCTCATCTATTTTGCCATGAAATTCGTCAAATCGAAGCAGTTTGCGGAGGATGTTTTTCAGGATGCGTTTATATCGGTATGGCTGAACCGTCGTTTCCTGAATCCGAACATGCCGTTTAGCGCCTACATCTATACAATCGTTAAGAACCGCATCCTGAATCTTATGGCGGATATGGACAGAGAAAATGAGTTGAAGAAAAATATCCTCTCCCAGTCCATCGACTTCGATAACGAAACGGAAGACGGCATCCTATATAAAGATTTGAACAGCTCCTTTGAAAAAGCCATCGACAAACTGACGCCCCGACAAAAGCAGGTCTTTGAGATGAGCCGGAAAGATATGAAATCACATAAAGAGATTGCAGATGAACTGCATATCTCCGTCCTTACCGTTCAACAACACATCTCGGACTCCATACAAAGCATCCGTTCGTATCTGTCGAAATATGCGGATACCTATATAGACCTCGCTTTGTTACTCTTTTGCCTTAACCTGTAATAATAGTTAAAAATACGCTTCCATATCCCAGATGACAGCTTGTTTTTTGTATTATTTATAACAGCTATAAAAGATATTGCAAACAGACTATAAATGGAAGATAAAAAAAAGCGGCTGGACGCGCTATTGTTCAGATATGTAAACGGTTTGTACACACGATCGGATGTCAGGGTTTTAAAGGAAGCGTTGAAGTCCGGCGAAGGGTATGAACCAATCGGTGAGGCGATGGATGAGGTCTGGGATAACTATGCCGAAACCTCAACTGCCCTGCATCAACAATATAAGGCCGAAGCCCTGCAACTTTTGAAACGCATCCACAAACAGGAGAACGTAGTGTCCCTCCGCTCGTTCTTGAAATACGCGGCAGTTGTAGCGATTGTTCTCTCCGCCGGAATCACGTTCTATCTCCTCTCTTCGCATACGAAAAGCGCTGAAATACCCTATCTGACGCTTCAGATGGAGTATGGCAAACAGCAGCAAATGACCTTTGAAGACGGAACGGAAGTTTTTTTGAACGCCGGTTCGTCGCTTTCTTATCCGGAAACTTTCGAGAATGACCGGCGCGTCGTCAGACTGAATGGCGAAGCCTTCTTTAAGGTGGCGAAAGATCGTTCCAGACCTTTTATTGTGGAAACAAAAAATGCGGATATAGAGGTGCTTGGAACGGCTTTCAACGTAAAAGCGCATGAGGAAGATGAATTTCTGTCGGTTGCCGTCGAAAGCGGAAAAGTGCGCGTCAATCTGGAAGAAGCCATGATGCAACTCTTGCCCGGCGAACAACTCCTTTTGGATAAGACCAATCAGGAACTTCACAAGAGCCGTGAAAATATGGAAGAAACGAAATCATGGATTTCCGGCGGTTTGTATTTCAACAAAACACCCATCCGGAGCGTGATCAATGAACTGATGCGGCGTTACAATTGTACTATCGAATTTGAAAACGGAATGATTCCCAACGAATTTATTTCGGGAGCGCACGACAACAAGACGTTGGAATCCGTGCTAAATTCGATTTTTTATACCACCGGGATTAAATACAACAAAGATGCGAACAGCATCATACTGTACAAATAAATAGAATGTTTAACACTTAAAAAAGAATGCCATGAAAGATACATCCTGACCCCAAAGAAAAAAGGGAAGAACGGAAAGTCCGCTTCTCCCCTACTCGCTTCGATACCACAAGAATGAGACCTTCGGTATTGAATATCAAGTTATTTATTAGATTAAACATTATTTTAATTTACAAATTTATGAATTATATTAGACAAATAAGAAAGATACTAAATCAGCGTTATGTTCTTTTGGCTTTTTTAAGTTTTTTGAGCATCCAAACTATTATTGCTCAAACTACCGGGAATGTAACCATTAACGTGCAGAACCAGCCTTTGGGAAAGGTGATTGAAACCATTTCCAAACAAACGGGCTTGAAATTCTTCTACAGCGAGAATGTAGTTACCGGTAAAACGGTAACGCTTAACTTCTCAAAGTCTCCTGTCAACACCGTGTTAGCTGCCATTACGAAGCAGACGCAACTTAATTTCAGCCGCGAGAACAACACGATTACCATCAGTACGGAGACCAGAGCGTTGGATACGGCTCAAAAAGGCGATCCACGCAGGATCACAGGTATTGTCATCGACGACACAGGAGAAGCGGTTATCGGTGCAAATATAGTGGATAAGAGCCGTCCGTCCAACGGAACCATTTCCGGAGTGAATGGCGATTTCAGTTTGGATCTGGCTCCTAATTCCGTTATCGCAGTTTCCTATATCGGGTATGCCATGCAGGAAATCAACGTCGGGAACAGCATTGTGCTTAACATTCAATTGAAGGAAGATACAAAAGATATCTCCGAAGTGGTGGTAATAGGGTACGGCACACAGAAGAAGGTGAATCTTACCGGTTCAGTTACCTCTATCAGCAGCGAGGTGTTGAACAAACGGCAAGTTGGGCAAACGTCTTTAGCTTTACAAGGAACAGCTTCAGGCGTTACGATTACGCAACGTTCCGGTCAGCCCGGCGCAGACGGAGGACAAATCAGGATTCGAGGCATTGGCACGTTGAATAATTCCGATCCTTTAATCCTTGTCGATGGTCTGGAAATGGGGATAAACAACATAGATGTGTCCACCATTGAATCTATTTCCGTATTAAAAGATGCTGCATCTGCTTCCATTTACGGTTCGAAGGCTGCAAATGGCGTCATCCTGATTACAACGAAAAGAGCTACCGAAGGTAAATTCAATATTGCTTACAGTGGATATGTAGCACAACAAAGCCCAACCGATTTGCCTAAAAAAGTAAATGCGATTGATCATATTATGATGTTAAATGAGTCTAAGATTAATGCCGGAGCCGGTGTTGTTTACACCGACGAGCAGATTAACAACTGGAAGACCTTAGGCCCGACGGATCGTGACCATTACCCGGATACGGATTGGCAAAAAGCCATCTTGCGCGGAGATGGTTTTCAACAGAACCACAACCTTACGCTTACCGGAGGTACAGACAAGTTGAAAATACTGGCGTCTCTCGGTTATATGGGGCAAAATGGCATAATCGACAAAGTGAACTTTCAGCGTATTTCTTTGCGTATAAATACGGATATTACGTTCTCCAAACAATTCTCATCTTCTTTAGATGTGTTTTTGTATAACTCGGATAGAAATTCCGTTGCTCAATATAGTGGAAATTCCAGTAACAGTGAAGGTATTGGATTTATGTTCTATACGATGAATAAGTTTCCGGCTGTTCAAGCCATGCAATTTGCCAACGGAAACTATGGGGAAGGGCAGAATGGAGAGAATCCGGTCAATGTCCTTTATAATGGAGGATTTTATAACGAAAAAACGACGCCTATGATGGGGAATTTCTCCTTTAAATGGACGCCATCGGATGATTTCTGGATACAGACGGCTTTTTCTCCGTCCATTTCTTACCCCATGTCGAAAAGTTTCCTTAACCGTACGACAACTTATAATCCGGATGGGAGCGTATTCTCTACATTGCCGGCGAAGTCAAGTTTAACCATGCA
>JAISJX010000368.1 GCA_031261145.1 Tannerella sp. | reverse complement strand
TGAGACTATTACCATTTATTGTAAAAACAATGACGCCTCCGTCAATGTCCCGATCGGTTCCACGCTGAATGAGATCTATGAGTATGCAGGAAAACCGCTTCGCTATCGTCCGATGAGTGCGTGTGTCAATCAGCGTATCGAAGGGTTGGATTATCGTTGCTGGACGCCGAAAGACGTTGAATTCGTCGATTATCCGCATATCTCCGGCTTCCGGACGTATGTCCATTCACTCTGTTTCATCCTCTCAAAAGCGGTCGATGATATTTATCATCCGGCGGAATTTGTGATAAAACATGCTGTGTCGAAAGGATATTTCTGCGAATTTGAAGATCGCCGGCCTGTCTTGCCGGAAGATGTTCAGAAAATCAAGCAGCGGATGCAGGAGATTATTGATGCGGATATTCCATTTATCTTGAAAACCATTCGTACATCCGACGCCATCGACTTGTTTCACCGGCATGATATGGACGAGATAGCGTTGCTTATTGAGACTGCCGGAATGGCCTATACCTCTTATTATGAAGTGGAAGGCTATATCGACTATTTTTACGAATGTCTGACGCCTTCGTCCGGTTATATCCATTTATTTGATTTGGTTTCTTACGAAAACGGCGTTTTATTACAGGTCCCGCGGCGGGACGATCCGAGCCGATTGGAACCTATTGTCCAGCAGGATAAGATGTTTAAGGCGTTCAAAGACTACCGGGATTGGCAGCGCATTTATGATTTAAGGTATGTTGGCGACTTGAATCGTGCGGTTGCCGACGGACAGGCGTCGCAGATTGTGATGGTGTCGGAAGCCATGCAGGAAAAGCAAATTGCGAAAATTGCCGAAGAAATCGCCGTGCGTTACCAAAATGGCGGAGTGCGGGTAGTGTTGATTTCCGGGCCGTCGTCGTCGGGAAAGACTACGTTTTGCAAGCGTTTGCAGGTACAATTGATAACAAACGGGTTATTTCCGGTCGGCGTCTCGATGGATGATTATTACCTCAACCGGGAAGATACGCCTAAGGATGAAACGGGCGCTTATGACTTTGAATCCCTGTATGCCATAGACTTGCCTTATTTCGACAGCGATATGCAGAAACTGATTTCCGGGGAAGAGATCGAAATTCCTTCGTTCAACTTTGAAACGGGAAAACGCATTTACAGGGGAGAGAAGCTGAGGTTAAAGGAAAACTCCATCTTGATTTTGGAAGGTATTCATGGGCTGAACCCTGAATTGATGACCAAAGTGCCGTCTAACTATATTTACCGTGTCTATGTTTCGGCGCTAACGACGATTTCATTGGACGGGCACAACTGGATTCCGACAACCGACAACCGTTTACTGCGTCGAATCATCCGCGACTATCGCTCGCGGGGATATTCGGCCAAAGAAACCATCGCTATGTGGCCGCGCGTACGCAAAGGTGAAGATAAGTGGGTTTTCCCGTATCAGGAGAATGCCGATGCCATGTTCAACAGCGCCATGATTTACGAAATGGCGGTATTGCGCAAATTCGTCGAACCGATTCTGAGCGAAATGCGCGAGATGGATGATGAGAATGCAGAGGCATATAGACTGCTCCGCTTCCTGCGATACTTTAACTATATCCCCTTGGAAGAGCTTCCCGCTTCATCCTTATTGAGGGAATTTTTGGGCGGTGGAAACTTTAAATACTAAAATATTTGTCGATTTTGCATAAAATTATAACTTTAACCAATTTCGATTAAATAACTGATTGCAGAAACAATAAAATGGATTGATTAAAGTAAAAAATGACGCTCAAACGGGTAATTTTTGCTAAAAAAAGGTGGTTTTGTACAATAATCCCCCTATTTTGTCCTTTTTTAAGGACTTTTATTATTTAAAATGAACATTATTAGAATTAAAGGTGCATCTTTGTGAAGTAAAAGAAAAGATTTCTGTTTTTACAGGGAAAACCGACAAAGCAGAGTCCTTATTTAGTTAAAAGATGTGAATATGAAAAAGTGGATATTATTACTGTGTGTGTGCTTCATAGCTACGAAAAGCTACAGCCAAAATTTTGCTGTAAAAAGCAATATTTTATATGATGCAACGACGACGATTAATCTTGGCGTTGAATTCGCATTGTCCAACAAATGGACGCTTGATATCAGTGGAAACTACAATCCATGGACATTCCCGCAAACGGTAGTAGATGCGACCACCGGAGAAGTGGATCCGGACCAGAGCCATGACGGCAAATTTCAGCATTTCATGATACAGCCTGAACTCCGCTATTGGCTATGCGATAAATTCAATGGCCATTATTTCGGTGTACATGCGCATTATGCTAAATATAATGTAGGGGGACTTAGTTTCTTGCCGGATGGTTTTGCCGACGGTTATGTCGTTGAAAACGGAGAACAGGGTAGTCGTAAAGGAGAATATACCGACGAAAGCAGGATGTATTATCATGTTTATGACGGAATACAACACAAACGTTTTGACGGTTGGTTGGCAGGCGCAGGCGCTTCTTACGGATATCACTGGATACTCGGAAATCGTTTCAGTCTTGATTTTACGCTTGGCGTCGGATATGTTTATCTGAGTTATGACAAATATGATTGTCAGGATTGCAGTCAAAAGGAAGCCAGTAAATATATGCATTATTTTGGACCAACAAAATTAGCGGTTTCAGCCGTGTTCATGCTTAAATAAAGAAAAAGGAGACCGGAATATGAAAAAGAATAGATGGTGTTATCTGATTTTAATTGTATCAGCGATTAGTTTTGCCGTTCAGGCGCAGGAAATTGAAAATACCAAGTTTTTTGTTCCCAAGAGTCTGGGACAAAAAGGAAGCAAAATGAGAGTGGAACTGGATTTCGATATGAGCCAACTTCGTGTCGGATCAAATGAAAGCAAAGTTTATACGCCCATCCTTGTATCGGGTAGCAGGCAGTTGGAATTACCGCAAATGATTATTAAAGGCGGGAGACGTTATAAAGCCGACTACCGGGAAGAACAGTTAAGCGGACAGCCGGTGGAATTGTCACGTGTCCCGGAAGGGCAAAAAGCGCCCGAAATTTATGCCGTCGAGAAATATAGAAGAAACGTACACTATCCCTATTTGGTTTCCGTACCTTATAGCAGTTGGATGGACAAAGCGACCATCAATTTGCGGGAAGAAACGTATGAATGTTGCGGCGAATTGAAAAATACGGCGGTGCTGAAAAAAACAATTGCTAAAGAAAAGAAAGAACCGCTGGTTGCAGAAGAATACGATATCCGTCCGGCATTCACGTACATTGTTCCGGAACAGGAACCCGTAAAGCAACGTTTTGAAATCGGCGAAGCCTATCTGGACTTCCCGCGCGGTAATTCGCAAATCGTTCCTAATTTCCGCAATAACCGTCAGGAACTGGAAAAGATCAATCAAATGATCGTGATGATTGCAAGCAATCCGGATATCACCGTAAACAGAGTGGAGATGCGTGGTTACGCTTCACCCGAAAGTTCGCAAGGGTTTAACTTTGACCTCTCCAATCAGCGTGCACAAGCCATGCGCGAATATTTCGCCAAGATGAGTACGATTTCGCCGAGCCTGTACCAAACCGGTGTCGGTGGTGAAGACTGGGAAGGTCTGAAGAAATACCTGATAGCCTATCCGGTAGCAAACAGAAATGAAATCATGCGGATCATCAATACGGTGCCCGATTTGGACAACCGCGAAGAACTGATAAAGAAAGTCGGCGGCGGCGCTCCATACAAAAAGATCTTCCGCGACATCTATCCGAAATTGCGTCGCGTGGATTGCCAGATTAATTATACGGTACGTAACTATACGTTGAACGAAGGAAAAGAACAAATTCGCAAGAATCCGAAGTTGCTCAGCCAAAATGAAATGTATCAGGTAGCGCAGACGTATCCTAAGGGTAGTTCCGAATTTAATGAAACATTAATTACGGCGCAACGTTACTTCCCCGGAAATGACATTGCGAACCTGAACGGCGCAGCCGCTGCTTTGTCGGAAGGCGATACCGAAGGGGCCAGGGAATATCTGATGAAGGTAAAGAACAAACAAACAGCCGAATATTCAAACTGTGTAGGCGTGCTCTATACGTTAGAAGGTAAATATGCTGATGCGGAAGTCTTCCTGAAGAAAGCGCAAGCTGCCGGTTTGGAAGAAGCGACACACAACTTGAGAGAGTTGCAGAAGAAACGCGCTTCGGATCCAAATGCAAAGAGGGCGACGACGACATCAAAAAATACAAAGGTGCCTGCGAATACAAAGGCGTCTTCAACGACAAAGAAAAGATAACGAATAATATATTGATTGACAATATATAAAGAGATATGAGAATTTCAAAAGATCGGGATAGCGAAGGTGATAAATTTTGAAACCGATATTTGCTCCGGTAAATAGAGATTTTAAAACAGGGGGTTGAGTGAGAAAAATCCCGATTTTTTGGTTTTCATATATAATAAACGGACTACTTATCCGTTAGATATAAAAAGACGAATATTTATAACTAAAGATAACTATGTCTAAAAAGAAGCATTTAACTCCTGTTTTGTGTGGTTTGCTGAGCATTGTAATGATAGCCGGATGTACGAGTAAACCGCAAAAGCCTGCGACAAAAAAAACATTCAAAACGGCCGATGTCCCCAGTATTTATGCAGATCCGCAGGCTCGCGCCGAATATCTGGCTATGCACTATTGGGATTTTTTCGATTTTACGGATACGGCCTTTGTGGGCAGTTCCGCCGATGTGACCGAACAGGCCATCGTAAATTATCTCTCCGTAATTCCTTACGCTTCTTACGCAGTTGCGTCCAACGGTCTTAAACAGACGATGAATTTGTCGGAAAAAAATCCCGCCATATACGCCTTTTTCCAAACCCAGATGGAGCATTATCTGTTTGACATCGGTTCTAACATGCGTAACGACGAATTTTATATTCCGGTACTGGAACAAATCATTGCTTCCAGAAGTATCAATATCGAGCGCAAAACACGTCCTGCGGCCATTCTGGAGGAGGTGAAGAAGAACCGTCCGGGAACGGAGGCGGCCAATATCCATTACAACACGGTTTCCGGCGCAAAAGGTTCGCTGCATAACATTCCTTCGGATTTCACCATTGTGATGTTCCATAACCTGGATTGCGGAAACTGTAAGGAAATCATCAAACGGATTGACGCATCAACGGTCATCAAAACATTACAAGGTCAGAAGAGAGTAACCGTTCTGGGAATTTATCCCGGCACGGACGAAGAAGGATGGAAAAAGCATGAGAAAGAAATGCCGCCCTCATGGATTAGCGGATTTGATCCGAATCATGAGATTAGCGAAAAGGGTACTTATATCCTGCGGGTTGTTCCGACCCTCTATCTGATAGACAAAAAGCATTCGGTGATTATTAAGGATGCAGCATTCGATTATGTAGAATATTATCTGAATAGCATCTTGAATCCGGCCGGTACGCCTCAGCCGGGTGCAGGGCGTTAAAAAATTTATGGATAAATCAAATTGCTTCCGGCTCAATGGGTTTCTCTGTCTTGGAGAAAGAGCAGGGGAGTGGTAAATAAAGTTATTCGCGTATGAAAAAAAGCACCTTATATACAGGCGGTGGAGATAAAGGCAAAACATCCTTAGTGGGAGGATTGCGCGTTTCAAAGACGCATCCACGGTTGGAAGCCTATGGCACAGTGGACGAACTGAACTCTTTTCTCGGATGGTTGAT
>JAISJX010000349.1 GCA_031261145.1 Tannerella sp. | reverse complement strand
TGCATGTATCGACGGCCAAAGAATTGGGGCTGTTAGACCATACCAACGCTCTACCGGCGAAAAAAATCACATCGGAGACATGCGTGCACTACCTGTGGTTTGCGGATGAAGATTATGCCCGTTACGGAAACAGGATAAAATGGAACCCGTCTATCAAAACGGCCGGAGACCGCGCCGCCCTGCGTGCGGCAGTGAATCAGGATATCATTGATATTGTGGCGACTGACCACGCGCCGCATTTACTGCCGGAGAAAGAAGGCGGCTGTCTGACAGCGGCATCGGGCGGGCCGATGATACAACATTCGCTGGTGGCCATGCTCGAACTGGCTTACCGGGGTGTGTTTACGAACGAGAAAGTGGTGGAAAAAATGGCGCACCATCCGGCCGGATTATTCCATATCGACCGGCGGGGATATATCCGTCCCGGCTATTATGCCGATTTAGCGCTGATTGATCCGCAACAGACCTGGACGGTCTCCACCGGAAACCTGCTGTATCAATGTGGCTGGTCACCACTGGAAGGACAGGTTTTTCACCGGTCGGTGTGGAAAACCTTTGTCAATGGGCAATTAGCTTATTCCGACGGTCGTCTGAATGACGAAATCCGAGGTATGGAACTGCGATTTTTTGTGTAAAAAGCGAACGAACTATTCCTTTTTTTACGTATATCTGAAAACAATTTTTGAAATAACAAAATTCAAAAACATATTATATAACATACTTTTGATTTTGTGAAATAGTGTAATATATGCGTATCTTTGCACCGATAACCTAAACAATCTTTTTGCCTTGAAGACTAATACCTATTAAGACCTTATAAGAGCGTCCTTTGTGAAGAGGCCGCTCTTATTTGTTTTTAAAAACCGTATTTGCCGGATTTTTTGCCCGGGGTAGAATGTCCGATTTATTTTTTTCGGGAGGGTTCGGGACGATTTTTTTTTGACTGCTTTTTATTCGAGAACAAAAAGTTCCGAGGGCGTCATTCGTTTCAGTACATAAAAATTCACATCCCGTCCGACACGGATATTTTCTTTCGCCAAACGGAGGTCAACCGTTTTAAAGGCTAATTCGGGATGATTGTTTTCGCGGCTCAGGTGGCAAAGCCAGACGTTTTTCATCTCCTGCCGGTAATGCGTCGCCAGAAACTCGGCTGCTTCATGATTGCTCAGATGACCGGTTTTACTGGACACGCGCTCTTTCAGAAATTCGGGATAATTGCCGGACTTCAACATTTCGTCGTCGTAGTTGGCTTCCAGAACCAGATGATTGGCCATGCAAAGGTATTTGCTCACCGTGTCCGTGACGTAGCCCACGTCGGTTGCAATCGTAAACCGCTGGTCGCCGTATTCAATCATGTAACCGACATTATCGCTGCTGTCGTGCGGCACCTCAAACGCTTCGATACGGAAATCGCGAATCATAAACGGTTTTTCTTTTTCGATGATTTTGCGGGACTGATACAACGCCTCTTCTACGTAACGGCTTTGGTCGATGCCATTGTGTACCCGTTCCGTCGTATAAACGGGAATATTAAATTTTTCACCCAGACATCCGACCGTTTTGATATGGTCGGCATGGTCGTGCGTAATCAGAACAGCTACAATTTTGTGGAAATCAATGTTTTTATCTTTCAGTACTTTACTGATTGTACGCATACTGATACCCGCATCAATCAGGATACCGTATTCGGAAGTACCTAAATAATAACAGTTGCCACTGCTTCCACTTGCCAAACTAAGAAAAAATAACTTCATCATAATACTTCCCAGACGTATGTCGTACCTTAAAAATTCGTCCTTTTTATTCTATTTCTCCGGCAAAAGTACGCAATTATTTTTAAAATTCAGCATAGTCTGAAAGGCCGTCTGAAATATTTCTGAAATTTTTTTCCAAAATGTGAGTTATTTATTCAGTTAAAAATCTTATTTTTGTGCCACATATTCCAAAATAGTCTTAATTTGGGTGGAAATCCTTATTATTTATCGGTTTTTGGTAGTGTTTTTGTTGAGAGATTTGTTGTTATAAATAGCTGTAAACGTGCATGATTAGACGTATTTGTGAGAAGAATGGATGGGAGGAGGATGATATATGATACAGGAGTCCGATAGAATGGGTGCAGGAAGTGGCGATAGGGAAATAATATATTCCAAAGCGATCAAGGCCGGCAAACGTATCTATTATATTGATGTGAAAAAGAATTTGAGGAATGATTATTTTATAGCTATTACCGAGAGCAAAAAAAGTCTTTCGGGAGAGGGCGTTCCTACGTACGAGAAACATAAGATTTTCTTGTACAAGGAGGATTTTGACAAATTTATAGATGGTTTGACTGAGATAGTCGATTATATCCGGATACTCAAAGACGAAGAGAATTTCCCCGAATCTGAATCCAAGCGGGAAACTGACGAAAAAAAGGCAGACGATAACGACGACGGAATCCGGTTGCATATTCCTTTTGACCCGTATTAATGGCAGGTGATTCAGGAGAAAAGAATAAAAACGACCCAAAATCATATACCCGTCATTCCGGGCATAAAAAAAACGTAGAGATAAGAATTTGATTTCTTTCCCTACGTTTTCGTTACGTGCGTTGTTTATTATGCGCCCGGATGAATCGCTTCGGTGGGACACGCGTCTGCACATGTTCCACATTCGGTACACATTTCCGGGTCAATATGATAAATATCACCCTCTGAAATAGCTCCTACGGGGCATTCATCAATGCATGTTCCACACGCAATGCAATCTTCACTAATTACGTAAGCCATCTTTTTATACTTTTAAAATTAAACTTGATGCAAAAATAGCCTTTTTTTTCGTGGTATAAAAATTAATATCGTCTTTTTTTATTCATTCCTTTTTGATAATATTCAATTTTATTTTTTCGTTATTGCATAAATGACGACTGAATTGAAACGATTTATAGTGACAATATGCTTGTGCAGTCTGGCTGTACAGGGGTTGTGGGCGCAGATGCAGCGGCCTAAGAACCAACCGTATGCTGATCTGAAATGGTATCATTTGGGATTCCATCTCGGTTTGCATACCCAAGATTTGATATTGACGCATACCGGAGCTATAACGGCGGACGGAGAAACGTGGTTTGCAGAAATTCCGTCCTATTCGCCGGGATTTAGTGTGGGAGTGCTGGGAGACCTTTACATAAATCCGTATTTTAACCTGCGGTTTTCGCCAACCGTTCATTTCGGAGACAAAAAATTTATGTTCGTTGAGCAAAAGACAAAGGAGGAATTTATCACTTCCGCGCGTTCCAACTATCTGACGCTTCCGTTGGACATCAAATATTCGTCCGTGCGGCTGAATAATTATCGCCCATACCTGATTGGCGGCGTTTATACGGCGTTCGATATGGGACGCAAAAAGGGTAATCCGCTCTTATTTAAAGGGACGGACTATGGCGTGGAGGTCGGATTCGGATGCGATATGTACCTGCCGTTTTTCAAACTTTGTCCGGAAATAAAATTTTGTTTCGGTTTGGCGGACGTCCTCGAAAAGAACCGGAACGACCTGAGCAACGAACCGGATAAAAAATACACGCAGGCTTTATCCCGCGCTACTTCACGGATGATTGTCTTTACGTTTAATTTCGAATAAAAAGTTCGATATAGAGATAGACTGCCGGCGCAGCCAGAATCACACTGTCGAAACGGTCTAAGATACCGCCGTGCCCGGGAAGCAGCGAGCCGGAATCTTTAGCGCCATACGTCCGTTTTATCAACGATTCCACCAAATCGCCCCAAGTGCCGATAACGACTGTGACAATTGTCAGTCCCAACCAGTGATACCAGATAATCTGCGGGAAAAAATGTGCAAAGAGTTGCGATGCCCCCAAAGCAAGCGCAAATCCGCCCCAAAAACCCTCCCATGACTTCCGCGGGGAAATCCTCGGAAACAACCGGCGCTTACCGAAATTACTTCCAACCAAATAGGCGCCCGTATCGTTTACCCACACAAGGATAAATATCGACATGACAAAGTGGGGGACATACAGATGGGTGGACGGGTTAAACGCAATCAAATTCAGGAAGGATAGTAATCCCACGCAATAGAATTGTGCAAACAACGCCATCCCCCAGTCATTGACCGGGTTGGCGGATTTATGATACAAGCCTGCAATCAGCAGGATAATAAGAAAACCGATATACGGTGAAAAGATACAGCCGGATACACAGCCCTTTGCGTAAAAGAATGACGCTACAAAAAAATAAATTCCGCCCGTGATGCCTATCAGCGTATGATAACGCTTCGGCTTTTCATAGCCGACCAAACCGTAAAATTCCCATAAAGCCAGTCCAACAATCAGCGTAAATACAGCCAGATAAGCATACGGGTGAAAGCAGATAGCGCCAATAATCACTATGATGAAAATGAGTCCGGTTAGAGCGCGTATAAATAAAGTTTTCAATTTGGTATTATTTTATAAATCCTACATTTTCAATGTATCCTCACTCTTGCTTTGCCCGTTCTGATCCATAACCTCTTGTGAACGTGAAACCCACGGCCGTTTTCCGAAAATAATCTCCACGTCTTCCGAATAGATGACTTCCGACTCCAATAATTTATTGGCTAACAGGTTATGTTTTGCCGCATATTCTTTCAAAACGGTTTTGGCGCGGTCATACTGGGTATTAACCATATTTTGAACCTCTGTGTCAATCATTTTGGCCGTATCATCGCTGTAAGGTTTCGTGAAACCCCAATCCTGACCGCTCGAATCGTAATAATTCAAGTTCGGCAGTTTTTCGCTCATTCCGAAATAGACAACCATTGCATAAGCCTGTTTGGTCACCCGTTCCAGGTCGTTGGAAGCGCCGGTGGATATTTCGCCTAAGAACAATTCTTCGGCAGCCCGTCCGCCCAGCGTGGCGCACATCTCGTCCAACAACTGGTTTTTGGTTGTAATTTGCCTTTCTTCAGGCAGATACCAAGCAGCGCCCAACGCTTTACCGCGCGGGACAATCGTTACTTTCACCAATGGATTGGCAAATTCCAGCAACCAACTGAGCGAGGCGTGCCCGGCTTCGTGGACGGCGATGCTTTTTCGTTCCATGGCCGTCGTAATCCGGGAACGTTTTTCCAATCCTCCGACGATACGGTCCACAGCGTTCATAAAATCGTCCTTCTGCACAAAACTTTTGCCGCCCCTGGCAGCAATCAATGCAGCTTCGTTGCACACATTGGCGATATCCGCGCCGGAAAATCCCGGCGTTTGGCGCGCCAGAAAATCGACATCGATCGATTGGTCTATCTTGATGGGGCGCAGATGGACGCCGAAAATTTCTTTCCGTTCGTTCAAATCCGGCAATTCCACATGAATCTGGCGGTCGAACCGTCCGGCGCGTAACAACGCTTTATCCAACACATCCGCCCGGTTTGTGGCGGCCAGAATGATTACGCCGCTGTTTGAACCGAATCCGTCCATCTCGGTAAGCAATTGGTTCAGCGTATTTTCGCGTTCGTCATTCCCATTCATATTCAAGTTTTTCCCACGGGCGCGTCCCACGGCGTCGATCTCATCAATGAAGACGATACACGGCGATTTTTCTTTCGCCTGACGGAATAAATCACGTACGCGCGAGGCGCCGACTCCGACAAACATTTCCACAAAATCGGAACCTGACAATGAAAAGAACGGCACATTGGCCTCGCCCGCTACAGCCTTAGCCAGTAAAGTTTTACCCGTACCCGGAGGGCCTACCAACAAGGCGCCTTTCGGTATTTTGCCTCCCAATTCCGTATATTTGCCCGGATTTTTAAGGAAAGAAACGATTTCTTCGACTTCCTGTTTGGCCTCGGCAAGACCGGCCACATCTTTAAATGTGACTTTTGTATGAGAATCTTTATCAAAAAGTTGCGCTTTGGCTTTACCGACGTTGAAGACACCGCCAGCCCCGCCGCCTGCCATCCGCCTCATGAAATAGAACAATAAAAAGATCATGAGTATAAAAGGGCCGATCGTAATCAGGAAATTCCAGAGGACATCATCACCTTCTTTGTAGCTTACCTGCACATTAATCTGATTTTCGATAACGGCTTTGTCATAAAAATCGGAAAATTTGTCTGCCGATGGAATTTTGACATACACTTTTGGCAAAGTCGCACCAAATTCTTCGGCTTCGTCTTTGAAAACCAACTCTTTTTTATCCTTTTTGACGGTCGCTTCCAATACATTTTTTTTGTTGTAAACAACGATTTTATCGAAAGCGTCTTCCCACACCAATTCCTGTAACTCCGTCCACCCCAGCTCTTTAGTCGTTGAATAGTCATTCATCATGTAAAGCGCTATCAGGATCGCAAAGATAATCCCATACATCCAGTAGAAGTTGAAATGAATCGGTTTGTTGTTTTTTTGCGAACTATTCTTATCTTCCATACATATAAATCAATTATTATAAACCGAATATCAGTCTAAATCCGGCACTTCAATAATCTTCGAGTCAGCCCAAAGATTTTCCAGATTATAAAACGAACGTAATTCCGGCATAAAAATATGTACAAGAACCGTGCCATAATCTATTCCAATCCATGCCGAATTGCGACCACCGTCCATCGAAAGCGGTTTTTCTTTGGCATCTATTCGCACAATATCCCATACCGAATCGGAAAGCGATGATAACTGAGTGAGGCTATTCCCCTCACAAATAACCATATATTGACAAACTGCACCGGAGAGTTGTGTCAAATCAACTGTCCTGATTTTTTTTCCTTTTTTTTCCTGAATGCCTTTGATAACGGCATCTACAAGTATCTTTGTTTGATCCATTTTTTAATATTACGTCATTTCTGCGGGTACAAAGATAGGTAGTATTCTTTAGATTCAAAGCGAAATTACCCCTTTTTCTTAAATCAAAATTTCATGGTCGCCTATTTTTTTCGTATAATTTCCTTCAAAAACATTTTGTCATAACAGAAAAAAGATATACTTTTGTCCCCCGTTAAGAATGATGTTTCACATATAACTTTAACAAACTGTTCTATGGTGTAATGGTAACACGTCAGATTCTGGTCCTGAAATTCCAAGTTCGAGCCTTGGTAGAACAACTAAAACAATGAACACAATTAAACAAGCTATACAATCTTATTTATCGGATAAAAACTATCAACGTATTGCACTGAAAGCGATGTTATTCGATATGGATGGAGTATTATACGACTCCATGCCGAGCCATGCCAAAGCGTGGAATTCCACAATGAAAGCGCATGGTATTAATCTCTCATTTGAAGATGCTTACCTGCATGAAGGGCGAACAGGTGCGGATACAATCCATATCATCTGCCGCAGGGAAGGGATTGAACTTCCGGAGGAAAAAGTGGCGGCGATTTATCAGGAAAAAGTAAAAGTTTTTGAGAATATGCCGACGCCCGAACCGATGAAAGGGAGTTATGAATTGCTTCAAAAAGTAGTACGCGACGGACTGTCGCCGATGGTTGTGACCGGTTCGGGACAACCATCCCTGATTGATAAACTGAACGTTCATTTTCCTCATATCTTCCAGCGGG
>JAISJX010000281.1 GCA_031261145.1 Tannerella sp. | reverse complement strand
AAGAAACTAATACATAGTCAATATTCCCGGCTGGTTTTCCGAATTTGTCTTTTAGTTTTACTTCGCCGACATGTGTCCATGCCGTTTTGCTTTCAAAGATGAATGTAGCGGCATCGCTCATTATTTTCCAATCTTCACGGAAGCGGATGGGACAAATGATTACGGATTGGTTTTTATGATATAGGCTGCACACACCCAATGGAAGTTCTATGCTGTTTTTGGTACAGTTTGAAACAATGTTGTTGAAAGGACAAAGTTTGTTTTCCCGATACCGTATGGCTCTTTTCGATTGATTGTCGATGGGAAAGCCAAATAGCTCTGACAATGGTTGATTTTTACTGTCTGTATTCATAACTGCAAAAGTAATAAATATATTCGGTTTGTGGTGTTAAAATCTACGATTTATTTTTCTTATATGCAAAATAACAAGCCGTTCGATATTAAGAAGTGAAAGAGTAAATGATTACGAATGAATAGTTGAATCAGTCAGCGTAATCCAAAACAGTTGCACTTCCTTTTGCTCATGACAACCCGTTTCGGGTAACGACGTTTCCAGAAGAATCTCTTTTTCAAATACTCCGCCACATTTCGTAATCGTGTTTCGTGAAGCCAGATTATCTTTATAACAAGCCAACAGCACTTTTTTTAATCCGATAGACCGGCAAAAATCCAATGCTTCGACTACTATTTGCGTGGCATACCCGCGTTTTCGTGCCGACGGGCGGACGCTGTAACCAATATGCCCGCCATAATATCGCAACGATTCATTCAGTTCATGGCGGATGTCAACCATGCCAATCAACTGATTATCACTTTCACGGATAGCCAGAAAGGTGGAAGATAACACCCAACCCGGAAGCGTCGTCGCTTTATCCGCATTATCGGCCAATTGCTGCAACCATGCATCATACGTCAGTTTTTCAACCAAAGCGCCGCCATGAATATCAAATTCCCCGTGATCGGCATGTTCTTTCACGTAATCTTTGACTGAAGACGCATGCTTTTTCTCCGGTTTCACTAATTTTATTCGCTCCATTTCGTTAAAATTTGCAAGAACCACCTCTTTTCATCCTTTTATCCAGCGTAAAAATAATGACATTTTATGTATACGACAAAAAATTGAAAGTTAAATAATTGTATTAATTCATAAAACGCAATCCGACGAAACACGCCGGGTGTTCCTGCCCTATCGCAGATGCAGTTGCGCGATTTTATGACCAATCGTAACTTCTTTCATATCAGCTTCCAACATACGGAAATCTTCTTTTTCGACAGACCGGATGATTTTACCTTTCTTCAGCAGGATGATTTCGTCGCAGGTGTCGCTCAACGTGGAAAAAATATGTGAAGATATAAGTACCGTTTTGTTTAATTCCCTCAGCCGGTGGATAATCTCGACCAGAATCAGGTTACTTTGAATATCCACGCCATTAAACGGTTCGTCGAGTATGAAACAGTCGTTTTCCTGCATCAGAATCGCCAGGATAGCCAGTTTTTTCTTCATTCCGGTGGACAGCGTGGAGGCGTAACGGTCTAACGGCAAGTCGAATATATTACGCCCGTCGACGTTTTCCAACATCCTTCCCCGCGCATTGACAAGCAATTGAAGATACTCCCTTCCCGTTATTTTGGAAAGGAAATACGGCTCGGAGGGCAAATATCCCAACTGGTTTTTAAGGGGTTGCCTGTCAGACACGATTTGCCCCTCATAGACTTCCAGTCCCGCCATGCAACGGAAAAGCGTTGTTTTCCCGGCGCCATTTTCCCCCACAATGCCGTACACGCGCCCCGCCTCAAAACGGGCGTTGATGTTTTCGAGCGCGTTCACCGTTCCGTAACGCTTGGACAAGCGAGTGATTTCAATCATGTCAGAATCGTTTTGAGTTGTTGAACGGACTCGTAAAAAAGCCAGGGAATCATCACGACGAGCAACGGCGGGAAAAAGAAGCAAAGCGAAACCAACAAGGCTTTTGTCAGTGTTATTTCGTGCGGGAAAGCGGCATACTTGGCGAAAACAAACAGCATGAAAAAGGCGTAACCCGTCAGGAAAACGACCGCCAAAATCCACGCCTGATTCCAGTAAAAGCAACTTAAACAAAGGCATACGGGCAAGCACAACAAGAAAGAATACCAGAGCGCCGTTTTCAGTTTCCGCGCTAAAAACCGGCACGGCGTTAAGCTGAACATCCACACGAAATGAATGTTTTCCTGTTTCAGGCAAAAGCTCCAAATCGTTAAAATGATTAACGCCAGGGCAAAAACGCCAAGGTTGAAATTGTCGACCGCAAGGGCGATACCCGTCAGTCCGTAGGCGGCGAAAAAGAGTAAAAACGCGTTCCGGAAACCGGCGGTGAACTCAAACGGACGCTTGGCAAAGGGCGTCGGAATGACAAGGTGAAACCTCGTCCGGGTGTTCATCAGGCTTGCCAAGGCGCTGATTACAACTACTATTCCGGCCATCAGGAAGCATTGTTTGTAGAAAAGGAAGGCGGCGAACGGCAACGCAATCATCACGTTCTCGCACATCCGCAGGATTCTGTAATGGCCTGTACCGAAACAGCTTTTGAGAAAATCGTTCCGTTTCGCTTCCGACAGATTCAACGCCGCCAACAACGGCAAAAGCGAATAGATGTACGCGGCAAATCCGGTTTTGTAAAAAAGAAACTCCGAGAACCCCGCAAAAACGGCCAACATCAGCGCATATCCGATAACGGGATGAAGGCCATACTCCCTTATCCGTCTGTTTATCAACCTGTATTGCAACTTGAAATATTCCAGCATCTTTCCGCCTGCCTACACGAAAAACAGAATCAACAATTGGGCGGTAAGCACGCGCAGGAACATCGTGAGCGGATAAACCGT
>JAISJX010000277.1 GCA_031261145.1 Tannerella sp. | reverse complement strand
ATTGCAGCGCGGGCTTCCGCTATATTACCAACGGTTGCCAGCGCTCCGCCCGCCGCCGTGATTTTGATGAAATTTCTTCGTGTAATCATTGTATGTATTTTTTATACCGGCACAATGCCTTGTTCTGCCAAAAGTTGCAAACTGACATCTTTCAGTTTGAATTTCTGTATCTTACCGCTTCCGGTCAGGGGAAATGAATCGACAAAAAAGACATATTTCGGAATCTTATGGCGGGCTATTTTCCCTCGGCAGAAGTCTTTGACTTTATCTTCCGTCAAAGCGGCGTTTTCGTGGGGAATGATAAATGCGCCGACTTCTTCGCCGTATTTATTTGAGGGAACAGCGGCCACTTGTATATCTTTTACGCCTTCGAGATGATACAGATATTCCTCTATCTCACGCGGATAAATATTCTCGCCACCCCGGATAATCATATCCTTGATTCGCCCGGTGATGCGGTAATATCCGTCTTCATTTTTTACGCCTAAATCGCCGGAATGCAGGAATCCGTCTTTGTCAATGACTTCGGCGGTTGCGCCGGGATTTTTGTAATAACCTTTCATGATGTTATAACCGCGGCAACACATTTCGCCCTGTTCGCCCACCTTGCATTCTTCGCCGGTGTCGGGATTGATAACCCGCACCTCGGTATAGGGATAATCCCGTCCGACAGTGGTGCAGCGGACTTCAAACGAATCTTCGATAATGGTTTGTGTCATGCCGGGAGAGGTTTCCGTCAATCCATAGACGCTGGTGATGGTCATGAACATTTTTTCGCAGACGTTGCGCATCAGTTCGACCGGACAAAGGGAACCGGCCATAATGCCCGTCCGCAACGAGGTCAGGTCGAACATATTGAACATCGGATGATTCAATTCGGCGATAAACATGGTCGGCACGCCATACAGGGCGGTGCAACGTTCCTTATGGATGGAAGCCAATACCAGCAACGGATCGAATTTCTCGACCATCACCTGAGTGGAACCGTGCGTGAGGCAATTCATCGTCGCCAGAACTATCCCGAAACAATGGAACAGCGGGACACAGACGCATAACTTATCGTCCTGCGTAAATTTCATATTTTCACCGGTCAGAAGTCCGTTATTGGCTATGTTGTGGTGCGAAAGCATCACGCCTTTCGGGAATCCGGTCGTCCCGGAGGTATATTGCATATTGACGACGTCGTGGCAATCGGTTTCTTTTCCGGCGGCAATCAATTTGCTGTCGTCCACATTCGTACCTAACAGTAATAATTCGGAGGTATTGTACATCCCGCGGTATTTTTCCTGCCCGATATAAACGATGTTTTTCATGTATGGAAAACGCTTGCTTTCCATATAGCCGCGTTGCGAATCTTTCAGTTCGGGCAACATCTCATAAACCATGTCGATATAACTGCCGTCGAACACGCCCTCGGTGATACAAAGCGTATGAATATCGGCGTCTTTCACTAAAAATTCCAATTCACTTTGCTTATAACTCGTATTGACGGTCACTAAAATAGCCCCGATTTTCGCCGAAGCATACAGGAACGTCAGCCAATCCGGGACATTGGTCGCCCAGATGCCTACGTGCGTACCTTTTTTGACGCCGATAGCTATCAAACCTTTCGCCATATCGTCCACCCGCTGGTTAAATTCTTTCCATGTGAAACGCAAATCACGGTCTGAATAAACCAAATACTCTTTGTCCGGACTCACTTCAGCCCAATATTCAAGCCATTGTCCGAGCGTTTTATCTTGTAATTCCATGTTTCCGGCCTTTTATCAATATGGAGTATATATCACGCCTAATATCTTGGACGGATGCCCGTTGCCTGCATGTACATGATGAGCGACAATCGAATCGTAATAGATGCTTTCGCCTGTTTCCAACAGATAGGTCGTTTTGCCGTAATTAATCTCAATCACGCCTTCCAGAACATAAATAAACTCTTCGCCTTCGTGCGTTGAAAACACAAAATCAGCCTCTTGCGCCGGTTCTATATCGATCAGGAACGGCTCCATGTGACGGGCCGATTTGTCCAGAGACAGCGCATAATAAGACATATTCTTGTGTATCGCCGCCCTTGCGTTGTTCGTGAAACCGATACCTTCGTCTTCGTCATAGTTTTCTTTCCGGTAAACGACCGGGCCTAATTCCTGTTGGTCGTCGAGGAACGTCCCCAGACGCACGCCTAACACACGGGCGATTTTGATCAACGGAGCCAGCGACGGGAAATATTCATTTCCTTCAATACCCCGGATTTGTTCGGCGCTCAAACCGGCTCGTTCGGCGACATTTTCGACCGAAAGATTTTTCATTTCGCGGAGATTTTTAATTTTTTCCCCGATAATTTTATTTGTTTTCATAACAATTTTTTTTCAAGCGACAAAAGTAATGATTCTTTGTGAAACGCAAAGAAAAAAATAAGAAATATATCTTTTCATCGAAAAAAAATTACAATCCGTAGCCGTTGGACGGATAAAAGAAGGACGACAAAGTGGGAATCCGCGATGCTATTTATATGTATTATACGAAATCACTTCATCCGCCGGTTTCCGCTTCTTTTCGCGTAAAGGCTGGGCGGGGTGACCGAGGATAATATCCAGCACCACCCGTTTATTTTTAGGAATATGCAGCAGTTCCTTTACTTTGTTTTCACTGAACCAACCGATAATGCAAGTTCCCAGACCTTCCGATTCGGCCGCCAGACAAATATGGGCCGCAGCAATACCCATATCCAAAAAGGCAAAATGCTTGTCTTTCACTATGCCGCCGATGCCGGAGCTTATATTCACCTGTTCTTCCACCATCAGAATATGCACCGGGGCTTGCTTGGTGAAATGATTCATCCCCAATACCCGGCTCGACGTGGCATCCGCCACTTTGTTTTTCAGTTCCGGCTCGTCCACCACGACAAAATGCCACGGTTGCGCATTGCACGCAGACGGAGACAGCCGCCCCGCCTCCAATATTCGGTTCAAAACGTCCCTGTCCACCGGAGCGTCAGGAACAAAAGCGCGCGTGCTTTGACGATGTTTTACTAATTCGTAGAAATCCATTGTACTTTAGTTTTTAAAATTTGTAATTTGTTTCTTTCTCTTTCCGTCAAAAAAAAATTATTGCTTTTTTATCCCTCCGATAAGTTGAATTTATTGGTTGAATTTACGCTTGTGTAATTTTACGATTGCATCCATATAGAATTACAAATTATGATTTTTTTCTGAATAATGTTCTCTTGCAATGGCAACAGCGCGTTGCAATTTTTCACTCAACAGTTTTTTATCAGGTAATTGAGTGTAATACTGGGCAACTTTGACAGGACTATCTTCAAGCATCAAATATTCAATATGTTCGGTGTTGCCTTCCGAACAAAGAATCAGCCCGATAGGAGATTCTTCGCCAGTTTTACGTTCGTTCTTATTCAAATACCTGAGATAAAGTAACATTTGTCCTTCGTGTTCGGGTTTGAATTT
>JAISJX010000267.1 GCA_031261145.1 Tannerella sp. | reverse complement strand
GTGCTCCGAAGCCCGATGTCCTCCACGACGCCTTCGGTGGAGTCAAATTTAATGGTATCGCCGATGCGGAACGGCTGGTCGAGTAAAATCGTAATTCCGCCCAGCATATTCCTGACCGTATCCTGTGACGCCAGCGCCAACGCGATTCCACCAATCCCCAGCGTTCCCCAGAGAGACATGACCCCGATGCCCGCCACGTTGAGAGCGGTCACGCCGCCAATCACCCAGATGACGATTAACAAACCGCGCCTGATTAACGGGAATAAATGCTGATTGATAAGCATTTCTTTCCTTCGCGACCTTTTTTTCCGGAAGAAAGATTCTTCAAAAACGGCAACGACAAACCGCGCAATAAACCATGTCACATTCAGCACCACCAGAATGCGGCAGGTTTGGGCAATGAGATGGCTCATTTGCTCGCTTACATTCAGGCGCCCGCTTGCGACCCATACCGCCGCCAGTATAATCCCCAGTATAACAGGTTTCTCCAGCGATTCAAAGAAAAGGTCGTCATAGCGGATTTTACTCCTTTTCGTGATTCGCAGGATAATCATCCGGTTCGCCAACAAGATGAGCTGACTCAGTATAATACCGCCGACCACAATCAATAGGGAGATTCCCCAGTTCTCCAATGAATTTCCGTAATAAATTTGTTCAAGCATCACGTGAATTTAATTATGTATAAAACAAAACTGTCTTCCAAAAAGTTGAAAATTGACAACAAATGTAGTATATTAATGTAATACATGCACACTATCTTTCCGGAAATTTTTCAGCATGTAATAAATTTAACCCAAATATGCGTCTTGTTTCAAATATATCCCTTATATTTGCACAATAAGATTATATGATTATCATGGACAACCGTTTTTTAAAACTTATTGAACTAAGTATCAAAGCTCATTGGGAATTACCGGCTTTGACGGATTATAACGGACGCACATTTTATTATAAAGATGTAGCAGAAGAAATTGCCGGATTGCATCTGATTTTCGAACGTGCAGGCATCCGGAAAGGGGATAAAATTGCCTTGATCGGGCGTAATTCTTCGCGTTGGGTCGTTGGATTTTTCAGTATTCTGACTTATGGCGCTGTGGCAGTACCCATCCTGCATGATTTCAAGGCCGAGAATGTTCATCACATCGTAAATCATTCCGGATCAAAGCTGTTGATAGCCGCCGGTCAAAACTGGGAAAGCTTGGACGAACAGGCCATGCCGGAAGTGAAACTGTTTCTCTCCATTGAGAATGGAACGGCGCTGGGTGACAGAAATCCGGAAATGACACACGTCTGCGAACAACTGAACGACCTGTTTTCTGCGCGGTATCCGGATGTCTTCTCGCCGGAACAGATTCAATATCACGTCGAAGAGCCGGATGAATTGGCTGTGTTGAACTACACGTCGGGAACAACCGGTTTTTCAAAAGGCGTGATGATTCCCTACCGGAGTTTGTGGAGTAACACGCAATATGCGGCAGATTGCCTGCCGTTTGTTCATTCCGGAGACAATTTCGTTTCTATGCTGCCGATGGCGCACATGTACGGCCTGGCATTTGAAATCCTGAACGGAATCAATATGGGATGTCACATCCATTTCCTGCCGCGGATTCCCAATCCTAAATCGGTGATTGAGAGCCTTCAGAAATGTCGGCCTACCCTGATTATCGTGGTGCCGCTGATTCTGGAGAAGATTGTGCGGAACAATGTCTTCCCGGCGCTGCGGAAACCGGTCATACGAACGCTGTACAAGCTGCCTGTTTTCAAACAGATGATCAAGCGAAAAATAGTCAAACAGTTGAATGCGGCTTTTGGAAATGATTTCGTTGAACTCGTGATTGGCGGAGCCTCCATCAACAAAGAAATAGAAACGTTTCTGCAATCCATCCGCTTCCGTTATACGGTCGGTTACGGGATGACGGAATGTGGGCCGTTAATTGCTTACGAACAATGGGATACGTATAAACAAGGTTCGGTGGGACGCATCGTAGACCGTATGGAAGTGAAAATTGAATCGCCCAATCCGGAAAGAGAGGCCGGCGAAATCATTGTGCGCGGCATGAATAACATGCTTGGATACTATAAAAACCCGGCGGCAACGGCTGAAATCATGCTGGAAGACGGATGGATGCGCACCGGCGATTTGGGAACGCTCGACAAAGACGGGTTCCTGTTCATTCGCGGACGTTGCAAGACCATGATACTTAGTTCGAACGGGCAAAATATCTATCCGGAAGAGATTGAAAGTGTTTTGAATGAAATGCCGTATATCTCCGAATCGCTGGTGGTGATGCGCAATGGGCAACTCCTTGCATTAGTGTATCCTGAACGGGAAGAAGCCGGGAAGCACAATGTGTCTCCGGAGGGACTGCAAGTCATTATGCAGGAAAATCTGAAAAAGCTGAATCATCGACTTCCTTCCTATTCCAAGGTGGCCAATATCGAACTTCTTCAGGAAAATTTTGATAAAACGCCGAAACAAAGTATCAAACGGTTTCTCTATCAGTAGTCGAAAAAATATACGAAGCAACAGCCGATTCAACTTGTTTCCCGGACGTTCAAAAGAAATCAAACTCCAATTGTGTGTATTTCTGTTCTGCGCCCTGGTTGGCATTGCTGACGCCTAATCCCAATAGCCGCACCGGCTGACCGGACAAGTCCACTAACTTCATCATCTCGCGTGCCACCGGCCACAATTGTTGGAAATCGGTGATTTTCTGAGGCAAGGTACGGCTTTTAGTAATGATTTTGAAATCAGCATATTTGACTTTAATCGTAAGTGTGCGGCCAAAGAAATTTTCGTCCGTCATCCGTTCGACCACCTCCTTGGCCAGGTGGTATAATTCCACGGTCAGCAGGGTACGGTTGTTTTTATCTTGCAGGAACGTTGTTTCCGTGCTGACGGATTTTGTAATCCGGTTCGGTTCGACTTCCCGGTTGTCAATCCCGCGGGCGTTCAGGTACAGGCTATGCCCGGCTTTCCCGAACAAACGGACTAATTCCGCTTCCGAACGCTG
The DNA here is from genome assembly GCA_031261145.1 of Tannerella sp. Next base: position 477 of record JAISJX010000267.1, on the reverse strand, counting down.
TTTCAGGTCGTTGCCGGTGTAAATCCTGTTTTCGTGCATCTTCTGCGCCGTCACTTTTCCCACGCCAAAGAATTGTTCTATTTTCAGCCCTTCGACAAATGTCTCTGCGTCCTCCGGCGAAATAATGAAAAAACCGTTCGGTTTCTTATAATCGGACGCTATTTTGGCCAGAAATTTGTTGACGGATACCCCGGCAGACGCCCGTAATCCGGTCTTTTCGTATATTTTCTGTTGTATCTCTTTGGCAATCAAACCGGCCGAAGGGTTGTTCTTATGATTGACCGTCACATCCAGAAACGCTTCATCCAACGATAACGGTTCGACTAAATCGGTGTATTCCAGGAATATTTCCCTGATTTGTCCGGATACCTCGTGGTAAACCTCAAAACGCGGAGGGACAAAAATCAGTTGCGGGCACTTGCTTTTGGCCGTCAGGGAAGGCATAGCGGAATGAACGCCGAATTTACGGGCTTCATA
>JAISJX010000266.1 GCA_031261145.1 Tannerella sp. | reverse complement strand
ATTCCACGGTTGCGGAGCATCACATCCGGCTGCAATTCGCGTATCATTTTAACGGTTTTCTTCATTTCGGGCCACCTGTCAAGGCTGAAAACACCGTCAAAACACATCATGTCGATTTTTCCGTAATTGGTGACCAGTTCCAGCAGTTGTTCCCGATGACGTTTCATCATGTGGTCTGTTTCTTCGGGCGTCGGGTCGGGCACGGTAATTCTGTCGGGCCATTTTCCATACGTTCCGTACAATTGGGGATTCTCGAAATACTTCGGTGTTCCCAATGGATGGTTCTGGTGTGGACGGAAGTCGGCGTCGTACCAGTCGGGGTGTGAAAAGTAAAGGTCTATTTTGATTTTGTTTTTGTGTGCGGCATTGCACAGTTCCTTTACAATGTCCCGCTTGAAAGGCGTTTCCTCGATACTGTATGCCAGATTGCAGGGTTCAATCACGTTTGCCGTATCCAGAAAGTTCATCCGCCGCACGACCCTTGTTTTGGTGTGCCACATCGCAAAGCCGTCGTGATGCTTGGTGGTGAAAGCCATACATTCGATGCCCGACCGTTTGAACAGATCCATCCATCCCTGCGCACTAAATTCCGTGGGGTTGAATATCTTGTATTCATTCTGATATTCCTGCCTTTTGTCGTTCGGCAACTTTAAAAAGCCTTGTGATTCTCCCAGTTCATCAATTACATACACGCCCCAATGGATCCGGATACCGAATTTAATGTCGCGGAATGCTTCGTGCGCCGCTTCCGAAGCGTGCAGATAATCTGAGTCGGGTACATGTTCGATCTTGGGCGCCCGGGCGTATGCCTTGTCGCCTTCACGTAGCGTGATGCCCCGTGCGCGGTCTTTTCTGACTTTTTCGTCGAATGTTTCCTGAGAATTGCGTTTCTGACAAAAAGCGCCGGTAAATGGATAAATGAAAATTATTGCTAACAAAAGCAATACGTTGATAAATTTTACTTTGTTCATATTACTGGTTTTTATTATTTATTGTTCAAGTTGATAGGTTGTTCCGTATTTGAATTTGCAGACAGGGCGTTGAGGTTTTCGCATCTTGGTTTTGACGGTAAATCCGGATATTTCTTTCGGTAAAATATCTCTGTCCAGTATATTTTTCTTAAAGTCAATCCCCCTGACTCCTGCTGCGCCTTCGAGAAATCTAAATTTCGACCGGTAAAAAATATTTGAACGGAAAGTCACATTTTCAGGTGTCCAAATCGCTGATGCCACATACATGGCGTTGCAAAGATTGAACAGTATATCTTCACAATCGATCCATATATTGTTTTCTATCAAAACATCTTTCACAGGAAGATAACCCTGTGCGGGTGGAATCATGCCGTTCATCAGGCAAAGGGCGCTACAATAGTCACTCCCCTTTTGTCCTTCCAAATAATTATTCCTAACCGTATGACCAAAGCCTATTATCCGGATGCCTCCAGAGTCTTTTTTCCCGTTTCCAATGAAAACATTATTCTCAACAAGATTCCGGATACCGGCGCGACAAACAACCCCTCCGACACATTCAATGAAAAAATTGTGACGGACAATATTGTCGCTTGACTTGAGGGAAATAATTTCCGACTCTCCATCGCATGATTCAAAATAATTTTCTTCCACTACGGTTTGCGATGACTCGGTCATCAAACCGCCAATCATCATTACTTCTCCGCCGTTATAGCCTTGCAGTGAAATATAATGACCAAAATAGTTATGATCTATCCTGTGCCGGTTGGGTGTTTCCGAAGTCTGAACTTTGATCAATGAGGCAAATGTCGTTTTGTTGTCAAATTTACAGTGATCCACCCTGTTATTTTGACCATAAAATGTTACCCACCGATCTTTTTTTGAATTGGCATCCGGTTGTTCTTTCGTAGTTTTCAATACGGTTTCCAACGTAGCTTCCGGATGATTGAAGCCGATTATCGTGCAGTCGGTTATCCGGCAATTATCGGCAACTCCCTTTTTCGTTTTAAAACTGCAAACACTTCCATCGGCAGCGGAATAACCGTTACGAAATACGAATCCGCTGACTTCAAGATATTCGCCTGAAATCCGCAACATGGATATGCCTTCGATAAATACCTTTCCGGCAGTTTCCGCCATTACAACAACAGAATGTCCATCCGTTCCGACGGCATGAAGCACGATTTGTGCATCGGAATAGGTTCCGTTTTTCAGCACGATGGTATCGTCAGGACCGGCTTGTTCCACCATCCGGCACAATTCGGCAATCTCTCCCGTTAACGACCGTCTATCAGGTAGAGAGTCTATTTTCTCTTTGCTAAAATCAGATTGGCAGGCATATAACTGTGATTTCATCTTTTCGGCATAGCGTTTGCCAAACTCACGTTGTGAGGCCGAATTAATATGTACGCGATCCGGCTTGGCTTTCAAGTCGTTTGCCGTGACAACATCATAATATCGAATGTCATTTTTCGCTTCATGAATCACTCTATTAAACCCCGTAACATCTTCAATAGGCCCTTTGAAATCAGGCAATTCTCCGGCTATGAAAGGGACATCCGGCGTATGAAATTCCTCCCGCAAAGACGCCACAAGACGAATTAGTTTGTCTTTGTATGAGGCTACCTTATCCGGTGTACAATCCGCTTCACCTTGATGCCATAAAATACCTTTCAACACACCATCTTGCATCGCTCGTTTTGTCTTCGTCATCATATCGTCGTAGGGATAAACTTTTAATTTTGAAAAATATGCACCCGCTTTCCACACATCAATATTAGAGCTACCTACGGCACACGGGATAAGACCGATAACAATGTCATCATCGTCTTTGACCATTTCCCGTGCAAAAGTCAAACCCGGTCCTACACCCGACGTAGAGCGATCTGAATGGAGAGGATTCTTCGCTATTTGCCATTTGCCCTGTAGATTTAGAACTAAAATACGTGGATTACCAATCGTATCTTCCGGTTCAATGACACCGCGCCCTGCCATATTTGATTGCCCGACAAGCAAGTATAAATGAAATTTCTCCTTTGGCAGAGACGGATCATTTGTGACTTGGGCTGTGGCTACCATATAGCCCGAAAATAACAATACACTTATAAAAAAATTTCGCATCTTATTTATTAGTTGTTAGCTCGTAATTAATTTTCAATTCAAAAGGCATATCCCTCCCTGTACATCCGTTTGTCCAACTCTGCCGCCTCCGCATTATTGACGATTAATCCGGTTACAGGGTCTATCTCGAGCAATTTCTTGCCTGCACGGTACGACAGATTGGCCAGATTCATCATCGCCGCGCTCAGTACGCCCTGCTCAACCGGTGCATTGGGCGTTTTACGCGAACGGATGCAGTCAATGAAATTCTGCTGATGCACTATATCGGGAAAATATCCCGGTTTTTCGGCCAGCAGTTCCCAATCCCTGCCGAAAACCTGCCATCCGCCGCCCATCCGTCCCAGATACATCAATCCATCCGTTCCGTATATCTCAATGCGCGTGGAATTGTTTTGCCATTCGGGAAACTGTTCGCTGAAACGCACTTCTTTTGTTTCTTTGGACATATAGTTTCCGTATTCGGACGCTTCGAGACTGAGCGGGTAACCGCCCATGTCATATACCACCGTCTGGTTATCGGGAACATCACGGTCATCTTTTGCAAGGACGCGCCCCCCGGCGCAAAATACTGTTTTTGGCAAGGCCGGATCACCCAGCGCCATGCGGGCAAGATCGATGGTGTGAGTGGCGTCGCAGCTCATGAAGTGCCCTCCGGAATACATCCACCAATAATACCATGATTTATGCCGGGACACCGTGTAG
>JAISJX010000228.1 GCA_031261145.1 Tannerella sp. | reverse complement strand
TGGAGAAGACTCCCAGTTCCACAGTGTTACGTTCCTGTACTTCGCCTCCAATGGAAATTTTCGTGAATACAAGCATACTATTCGAGTAAGTACCGGAAGGATATGTCCAATGGAGTTGTCCATATACATTTATGGCGTTCATACTGCAAAGAGCGAACAACATAAGAATGAATCTAAAAAGTTTTTTCTGTATCATAATTATTAAATTAGAAATTAGAAGTTAGAAATTAGAAATTTCCCCTGCCTTTTGCTAAAAAGAAGGCAGGGGGATTTCTAAATTTCAATTATTGTTTGATAAATTTGTGAACGGATGTTTGACCGTTTACAATTACTTTCAGTATATAAACGCCTGCTTCAAGTTTCGATACACGGAGCGATTTCTCTGCAAAGTCAACCTCTCTGACATACGATTTGCCTGTGATGTCGCTTATTTCCAGCAAATCCAATTTCGACTGTCCATGTTCCAGATACAGGATATCCTTCACCGGATTCGGATAAATCCGCAGGGCGGCGTTTATCTGTTCGTTTCCGGTAGCGGAGTTGAACGTGATGTTTGACGGATTCAGCGGATTGCCATAGATACCGTTGGCTGTAAATGCACTCACCGGACCATTCGCCGCATATTCGGCTTCTTTACCGTGGTCATACACCTTAAAACTGAGTTTGTCGCCTGCTTCGCCATAGATGGTCAGGAATCCCAGATACGGTTTCGCCAGTCCTTCGTAATATTGCAGCAGGACGGAGCCGCGGCACTCGTCGCCGACAAAGGCGGCTATTTCCACCAAATCGCTGTGCACTTCCGTTTCATCGTCCAGCACAATGGCTGTTACCGTCATATTGCCGGAGAAGCGGCGCGGGTCGGGCGTCCATTTGAGTTCAACAGGCGCTTTGCCGTTTCGCAGTTCCAGCGAACGTATCGACGATGCATTCGGATAATAGAACGTTTTCGCAGCGGTTTCATTCGAGTAATACATATATCCGCTACCCGGATTCATGCTTGCCAATGTACCCATCCAACCTGTGCCGTTCATATATTGCATATATCCTCCTCCTTGGGATTTAATCATGTCGTCATGTTTAGCGTTGATGCCTGCCAACGCTTCTTTTACATTCATTGAAACGGCAGGAGTATATCCTATCCAGTTCCAGCCTTTCGACAGTGGAATTAGCGTAGTCAGCGGATTGACAAGCGTGCCTTTCAATACCATGGTATAGTCCTGCTTGACTTTTATCTGGTACATTTCCTTTTCTGTTACGGGCATTACACCTGCATAAGTCGGCGCTTCCAGATAGTCGCTACGTCCTTTTATCATTTCTCCTACTGAGGCAAGCAATATCTTCATCTGAGAGAGGATGGTCGGATTTGCATTTGTTTGATTTGACGATATCCAGTTCCAACCCGTATTCATTGCGATGGATTGCTCGGTTATATCTACGGCATTCAACACTATCGGGGCAGAAGGAGTACCATACATCTTGTCGGCAGCGAACTTGATTTCGCCAATGGAAGACTCTACCACAGGATAGATACGTCCCGTACTTGCATCCCACAATTTGAAGACGAGAGGCTGATTCTTTTGTGCCGCATTTCCATACACGCTGATAAAAGTGTAATACGCATTTATTTCGTTGATATATCGGGGCGAAGCCAGACCTACGCACAAATCACCGATAAATACGCCGATAATGTCGTCTTCATCTTCCTGATAAGCGCCCAATATCTGAACTTGTCCGGTTACAGTCATCGAGTTGGTGAACTCTTTCGGATTCACCGACCAGTCGGGTTTCTGTCCCATTACTTTCAATGTTACGGGAAGAATTTCCCTGACGCCGTTCACGCCTCTCAGTACCACCGCCGCTTCATAGCTGCCGATGTTCACACCGCTGCGTACTTGGAAAGTAAGGTCTTTCTTTTCTAACTGATTCAGTGTGCCTTGTGATGCCGTCACTGTCAACCATTCGGGGATGTTGTCGATGTAATAATCGGTTTTCAATCCACTGTTGTTGCTTATTGTCGCCTTAAAAGTCGGGGTTTCCGATTCCGAAATCACCAAGTTCACTGCATCGGTCGCCCATTTCAGGCTGTTGAGATTGACGTATGCCGTCCACTTCTCAATATTGCTTATGTTACCGCGCAGGTCAAGTATATCCCATGCTGCAAGTTCCAGCGTTACGCCCTCCATCTTGTAGAGTTCTTCTTTCAACGTAAAGACAATCTTGTTGTTGGAAACTACATAATCGAAAGGAACACTGACTACCGGACGTACATCCTTCAATGCGGGGGCATTATCGGTCGGTGCGGGAGCGGTGGCTGTTAACGTGTTATCTACCATATCCTGCAAATCGGCTGTTACGGTAACGAGGCCGTTTGTTTGTTTGATGTAGGTTTCAAACGGATAGTAGGCTATTAGCCCCTTTTCGGTGCCATACAGTTTGCTGTTTTTGTTCAGTTTCACGCTTTCGCCTGTCAGTGCGGATGCCCATACGCGGATTTCATCGAAACGACCGGTGAAATAGTCGCCATATACAGGTACTGTATTAGGTACTGTCCGTTTTGCTCCGTAAGTAAACAATCCGCCCACTTCTTTGATGATGCTGCTGTTGAACTGTGTCGCTGCTACGCCATCAATATAGGTCGTTGTTGTGCTGTTCCGTTTTACCGAAAGGGCGAAATGATGCCATTCATTGTTCAGCACGCTTGTCTGCGTAAGCGCCTGCTGAGCCGTTCCTACATGGAGGAACAGTTTTCCTGTCGCATCGGAAGTGATGGATACAGCGCTGTCGCAGGAGAATAAGGTTGCTGCCTGTGCGACACCCTTGAACCAAAATTCCAGCGTGAAATCATCATTTATCGTGAAAGAGTTTGCCGAAACGTCCGCAGAGATATACTCGCCTGTTGTGCCGTCGTTCACAGCAACCGCATATCCTTGCGGATAAACGTACCAACTTGTGTTCACACGCAGATGGCGTGAACGCGCTTTGTCTTTTGCAGTTGTGCCTTCGCTTTCGTCCAATTCCCAGTAACCGGCCAAGTCCACTTCCGTGCCCGATTTGGTCAGACTTTTGGAACTTGAGATTTCCGTTTGCGAACGTGTATCAGTGTAGAAATGCAAGCGGGCGACTGCGCCATCGAAACCGGCGTCGCTTTTCGCGTTGTTTCCTGCATACAGTTTTCCTTTTACCGGAGCAATAAAACTGCCCAAGGCTGCATCTTGAATCAAAATATTATTATAAATACCTTCATCTTCATACACGGAAATTTTATTACTTTCGCGATTGTAAACCAATGCAATGTATTTCCATGTCGCATCGTCTGCAATAGCGTTTGTGGAGGTAATCGTATCACTTCCGACTGATACCTTGGCATGACCGTCCTTATCGAATCCGAGTGACAGGTAATCTACACCCTCGCCGTAAGCGAACAGTGTCCCTGCCTTTCCGGACGTGCGTTTGAACCACGTTTCAAGGGTGAACGAGCCATCGGTATAAAGCGGCAGTTCGGTGTGTGCCACGCCTGTTGTTCCGTCGAATGACAGACCGGCATCCGGTATCGCAATTTCAGCGGCGTTCAATACCCCCTTGATGGAGAAGTGGTCTAATTTATTCTGTAATAGACCGCTCTGAATATCTTCGTTGAAGAGGATAGACAGTTCATCGCTTGCAGTAAGGATACCATTTACCGGTGAAGGACGTCCCAAAAGGGTTGGTTTCGACATGTCTTTCGTGCCGGTCAGCGGGTCGGTGGTAAAGTCCGATATAAAACCACCTGAACCACCTTCTATTGTTTCGCAAACCGTGCGGGCGCGCAGTTCATACGTTCCGTCGGGTACAATGTCTTTGGTATTCCATTTATAATTGATTTCCGTATCAGAAGCCTGCAATACGCTACTCGTCGATTGGTTAGTGGATGCTTTATACCGTGTGGAATCGGCATAGAAATTCCAAATGGATTTCCAGTCTGCCGATGCGGTAGAATGGTACTGCAATTCGACATGTCCGAAATTGGCATAGTTGACGTCATACTTATTCAACACGATATTCAGCGTGTCGCCTGTGATGGTATTCAATATCCATCTGTCGGACGGTGTCTTGAACGCGATGTCGCTCGACGAAGGTATAAATTCAACATTCAGAAGCACCGTATCTGCCAGTGACGTTTCGCATTGCGACTGTAAGATAATAGCAATGTCTTTATATTCATCTTTCACCGGTCCTTTTTCGATGGTCAGGTTCTTTTTCAGTATATTGCCTACTCCCGAAGGAACAGTAAATGAACGTCCGTTGCCTATCGGCAGACCGTCTATCTTGATGATTGCTCCGTCAGGATTGGTATTTTCACCTACCACTATCTGGAAATAACCGTCGTTGCCTGTTTCCGATTCATTTTTCAACTCCAGATTATAGGAAGCAGGACGAATGGCCGGTACACGCAAGGCATATACACTGCCTTCCACGCTCAATTTCGGGTCTTCCACCTTCCAAGTAGCTGAACTCAGGACATGCTGGCCGGGTTGGTAGTATTTCGTTCTCACTTCGCCTTCATAAGGACAACTTGTGCGACCGCCACGCAGGTTGAATGCAATACCGCCGCCGGCCGTTTGTCCGTAATCCACTGTAAGTTCGTCTGTTGTGCCTTCTTCTTTCAGTACGAATCCAACCGTTTTACTGTTCTCGGTCAATGTGTTGTCTGTACCTCCATACCCGAAAGTCGTTACGATTTCTCCTTTGATGCTGGCTCCAACTCCGGAAAATTCCGCTCCGGCTTCCTCCGAGAATGTGTTGGTGAGAACGATGTTCCATTCATTGGACTTCGTTTGTTTCGCCGACGTCAGTTCAGAACGGGTAATCGCGCCACCACCGCCAAAACTGTAGTTGCCGAGTTTCACCATCTCCACTTTTTCTTTCTCGTTGTCAGCCAACCTATCTTCCCATTGTTGGATATTCTGGTAATACCAGGCTACCGAATCCACAAATGTTATCTTAAATAACTGTTCGTCAATTACTTTATTTCCTAATATACCGTCGTAATTTTTAGGGAAATAGATTTTGTAACTTTCACCATCATCAAATGATTTGGAAGCCTTACTTCCAAAAGCAGTGATATCCGTATTCAGTTTTCCGTAATTCGGATGGGTAGTTTCCAGATAGGATACATATACCGGACTCGTAATTGCATCTAATTCTGCCTGTGAATAATATCCTTGCGGACGTAGCAGCAGTTCCCGGTTTGCTTTCCATTTCGGTATCATGATATTTTCCAATTCATATTCCGTGAACGCAAACCGCGTGTCAAATTCTTCGCCATAAGCCAGCGCTTCCGTCTTGGCTATCACATAGCGGTCGGATTTAGCATTGGGGTCGTTGCCGGCTAAATCAATTATCACATTCTCCGGTTTCTCAACTTTATTCAACCGTACAGGACTTATCGCATTGACCCAGCCATACAGTGCATTGGTGGAATTACCCACGAATACATCGCCTGCATGACCCACATAGTCTGATGCTGCCGATGTTTCTATTCGTTCGGTCACCGTTATCGTTTCTTCTTTTTCGTTCCCGTGTTTGTAGGTGGTTTCTTCCTTTAATTCATCTGTGACTTTTAATTTGGCTTCTGCTGCGGTGATAATTCCCGCACCGATACCTACAAAGGTTACTACTTTAGCGCCTAAACTTATCTCTCCGGTCAATCCAAGTCCTAATGCACCATTAAGCGAATAGGAGGTTGTTTTGGTAACCGTTGCTCCCTTTTCTATAAAACCGTAACTGGATGTTCCCGGAGGGTCGTGCACGATGAAATCAACTTTATCCGGTCCGGCCGTTATAAAATCGTTGCCTGTCGATTTGGCGCCCAGCAGGATAGCGTCTTGTCCTGACGGGTCAGGCAAATCCCAGTAATAGCCCACTCCGTCTATACTCAATATTGCTTGAAACGATAAGATACCGGTAGTCATGTCCGGCACTCCGGCTACAAAGGTATAAGTTCCCTTGCCGAGTGAATCAAGCGTAATAACGTCCGTACCGGCAGCGCCTATACGCAGGTCGTTACTCATCTGCACCTCGCCCGTTGTAACCGGCATAATATCTTCGTTACCGTTTCGGTAATTGATGTATCGCTCGAACGCTTCAAACCCGAACGTATATTCGCCTGCCTGTTGAAATACCGGCAAGCCAAACAGATACTCATACGTATCCGGATCTGTTTCTTTCGCTAACTGTATGGTATCATACGCGGCTGTAATCGGGTTTTGTTGGATTATTTCCTTATCGCCGAAGTAGGGCGACGTCGCTTTCCCGTCCAATTGCGTTACGCCGAATGTCGGCACGCCCTGATAGAAGAATTTCCATTCTTCGTTGTATGTGATTGTATCGGAATGTTCTACCGCCACTTTGTGCGGCAGTTCACCCGGACGCACTACGGCTTGCACCGAATCCGTCCACGTGCGGATACTCTTTTTCAACAAATCCTTGTTATCCGTAGCGAGGGCAGTCAAATCTAATTGTACCGGATATTGAAATATCTCGGTTTCTGTCGCGTTAGGGTCGTCAGACAACAGGGTTTTGATTTTTTGGATTTCGTACATTTCAGGAGGCAGGTAAGCCACAAATTCACCCGTTTCAGGACTGATTGTAATCGTTACCGTTTTGTCCGTTATGTTCACTTTGGTCGTGTCGTTTAGATTGTACCGGAGTGCGTCGGTTTTTTTCCATTCGCCGTTGTTGTGTATTATCGTATCGTTTACTCCGCCCGGAAGTTTATTAAAACTGCCTTGTTTTGCGGCAATCAGTTGGATGGTTTGCACGCCAATATTGTTCACGCTCTCGCCGAAGCCCAACGGTTTGGCATGTTCACGCTTTCCACCCACTACGCGCCCGACCAATTTCACACGGGTCTGGTCCAGAAAATAAACGCCGGATTTATGATCAAAATAATTGATATCCTTGCCTTGTTCCAACAGCCGACCACCATCGGCAAATTGATGTCCTGTTTTGACCACTTTCACTTCGTGAATACCGATAGGCACTTCTATCTCAAAATCGCCGTTGGATTCGGAAAGCACCGGCAACCCATTCGGGTGTACCAGCGTTTTCCCGTCCACCGTGAACGAACAGCCTTCCACCGGATAGGTTCCCCTGTCTTCGATATCAGCGCCTGTGCCTTCGCCGTCATACAGTACCTTTCCTTTCACTGTGAACGAAGAAATGTCTTTGAAATCTATGGTTTTTACACTGCTGCCGGGTTGGAAACGGGGTTGTTGGTTGATAGGGTCGAAACTGTGCACTCCCAATGCAGGAGTGATGATATAGGAATTTCCGTCGGCTGAATAGGGAATCGTGTTTATCTCGTAATATCCGTTTGCATCGGTAATTGCCTTGATGGCCAACTGTTCCGTGCTGGGTATTTCGGTTGAGGTGCGTTGTACGGTTCCATAAATACGCCCGTGATTTTCGTTGAATTTGCCGCTGCGACCGGACAGGTCGAACACACGCCCAAGCGATGCTGTTTCGTCGAATCGGTAATAGAGAGACAATCCGTCTTCTTTTCCCGAAATATAGGCGTTGTAATTGCCTTTTATTTCGTCGGCCGTAAGCGTTGTCGTCCACAACCGTACTTCGTCCATATAGCCGTTCAGACGCCAAACTTTGGTACGGACATTTCTTCCGAAATTGATGGAGTCACCCGTTGAAAACGAAGCGGGTAACACATCTGTTGATACGAGCGTGTCTCGCGGTACCCCATCTAAATAAAATACGGTTTCCGTCGTTTTATTCGCTGCATCTGCCGCAAAAGTTACGGTAATATGATGATATTCTCCACTGGATATTTTTATATCGGAAGATGCTCTTATTACTCCTTTATCTGTCCAGTGTTCCAGCGCTAACTGTCCCTCATCCCATAATGTTATATTGTATTTGCCCATTGCATACAGGAATTGTTGCCTTTTCGTATCCGTGCCAACAAGCGGCGGGTCATCGGGTTTAGATTGCGTGTCAAGCGCCGGGTCGTAGGGTCGGAGTTTCACCCAAGCCTGAAAAGAAAAATGATTTGGGTCGAGCGTGCCCGCTTTGTAGAGTGTCGAGATATAGGTGTCATTGGAAGGCGTAAAATCCATCGCCTTGTTTTGCAACTCTGATGTGCCTTCCGCGCTGACAGTAACACCCTTTACGGCTGTACCGGCAGCATACGTTACCCGTCCGCTTACCGTTCCGTAAGGCTGCACATAACCCTCATCGGTAAGGGTGTAAATCGTATTGAGCAATGTTCCTCCTCCGCAATCTTTCTGACCTTCCACCGAATAGGTGTAGAAAACGCCCGGTTGTATCTGCATGTCTTCGATATTGTAAGTGGTTACGCCTGCCAGATGAGATACTGTAGCCACTAATACCGGAGTAGCGGCGACATTTTCAAATTCCCTCCGGTAAACCAAGTAACGGACAAATTCATTCTCCTTATTTACCGCCCAATTCAGTCTTACGCGGTCGGTATAATATCCTTTGGATACGCTCAAGGCTTCAATTTCAGAGTTGTTTGTACCTTCAGAAATAGTAAGCGGCATTTCATTAGAAGTTGATTTTACATCATTGCCCTCTACCATTTGCAGTTTGACTGTTATCGGATTGCAGGTGCTAAACCCGGCATCAGTGATATCAATAGTCTTCGAACTCGCTGTTATATCAATATCTGCAATCGGCGACCATGTTTTAGTTCCTTGAGTTGCCACCAAACGGTATTTGTAAGCATTTTTGTAAAATCCGTTGTCATTTTTCCATTCGAGATAAATACCATTATTCCCCGATTTTGCAAGTATAGTGAGTGTAGCCTTCCGGTAATGCATGTTTCTCGAATACGTATTTGTTTGCGCATAAGCCTCAGAAAAGGGTATCCTGTAGAATGTAAACGTAAAAGTAGTCACCTCAGAACTCTTGTTGTCAGGGGTTATTAAACTTGTCAAGTCGTATTCATATTTACCAATCTTATAATCTACTTCTGCAATTTTCTTTTTAGCAACTGTAGGCTTATTTGCGGAAACATAAATTAACACATTTCCGGCCTGTGTATGTTGAGTTGTTGTATTTACATCCCATGTTAGCAGTACTTTTCCATCGCTTTTGTCTTCTATTCCAGGATTCGTGGGTAATTTAATAGGGGCAATATTGTACTCTGCACTAAAACGTAGATATTCCATTTTTTTACCGGAATATGTAATGCCATTAACAAGTCCAATATCTTCTGCCGGCCATTTATGCCATGCACGAAGTTTCCAGCCATTGGTTACATTGGCTACAGTAAGCGCTCCACTTGTAAGGGAAGCGGAAGCGCCGCTGCCAAAAGTTCCTAAATCAGCCCAATTAGTTTGTCCGGCACTGGCGTAATCTGCATCACGAACAGGAACGTTACCGGGAAAAGCATAGTTTATAGTGCTACTACCGTTCGCATTATAAGTAAAACTATTTATCGTCGGCGGGTTTACCGGATTTGTGGCGTTAAGCGAGAAATATCTATTTTCACCATATACATCTTTTTTATTTTCCTCTGCTGTTAATTTAAACCGGATATTTGTATCCAAATAATTAGCAGTTGGATACCAATATATTGTTATATACATAGGGTCACCACCGTTCTTAAAAGTTACTTTTTTCTCCGAAGAATTAGGTATATTTTCAATACTACATGACATACCTATAGCTATATCACTGTTCAATGTCCCTTGGTAAGCCATACTGTGTATGTCTCCATAATGTCCAGTGCAAACAAATGAGAAAAGAAACTTATCTCCTGCCTTCACAGAAAACGAAGAAAAAAAATTATCCGTACCAGGAAACGTGGCAACACCAATCTTAAACTCAAAACGTCTGGCGCTCGGATTCCATGAGACTATGTTATCATTTTTCCATGGCTCTTTTGTAAGGTCAATCGCCGAGAGATTCGGCGCCAGGCAGCAGA
>JAISJX010000201.1 GCA_031261145.1 Tannerella sp. | reverse complement strand
AAACGACCATAAAAGTTCCGCTGCCGTTGCTGCGTGCTGTGGCGCTTGGTTTTCGCGGCGTGCCGTCCAACCATCCCGACCAGCCGGCCATGGACATCGCCGTGAGTATTCTTAATAATACGAACGGCACGGGCTATCTGGACCGTTTGATGGTGAATCGCAAGGTGATGGGCGCGATGGTGGGTGGAGAAACGTTTAATGATGCGGGCTTTATCGGAATAGTCGTGGTGCCCAAACTGGTTTCGCAGACACACCGTTCAGCCGAAAGAATGATTTGGAAGGAAGTGGAGCGCGTAAAAAAGGGCGATTTCGCGGACGAACTGTTCAACAGTCTGAAACAGGAACAGTTGCGCAAGCACCTGACCGGGTTGGAAGACATAGATTCCCGCAGCCAGGTACTGGTACGCCTGTTTTCGCAGGGAAAAACATGGGATGACTACCGGAAAGACCTGAACCGCACGGAATCACTGACAAGGGAAGATGTTGTGGCGGTCGCCAACAAATATTTCGGCGACGATTATTTATATGTACGTAAAAAAACAGGCAGCAGTCCAAAAAGCCACCTCTCGAAGCCCGATTTCGCCCCGATTCTGCCCAAACATACGGATGTGACTTCGGATTACGGGAAGCAGCTTGCAACGATTCCGGTGCAGGATGTAAAGCCCCGTTTTGTGGATTTCGAGAAAGATGTGCAGACGCTCCCGCTCGCGCCCAAAGCGACTTTATATGTGACTCCCAACCGGATAAACAATATTTTCACCCTGAAACTTTCGTACGGGACAGGTCTGCTGGAACAGCCGAAACTGAAATGTCTTGCCACGTATATCCCGATGTTAGGCACAGCCAGCCAGCCGTTTGACGTCTTCCGTTCCCGCCTGCAAACGTTGGGTGGCACCTTCGATATGGATGTGGACAAGCATAATTTCACGATACGGATAACAGGTTTCGACAGGGCTTTCAGCGAAACGCTGTCCGCCGTCAGCGATTTTATGTCGCATGTAAAGGCGGAAAAGAAAAAGCGCAAAACATTGGTGGACGATGCCAAAGTGACTGAAAAAGCATTCTTTAAGTCGAATAATGAAGTAGCAGAGGCGCTGTTTGAATATGTTCAGTATGGCAATTTGTCGCAGTACATGACTCAGCCGTCTTTTGATGAAATAAAGAAAATCCGTGGCGAGGAGTTGGTGGAACTGTTCCACGAGGTGCAGCGGGTGGAGTGCGACCTTCATTACTGCGGGACACTGGCGGCGGAAGAAGTGGCCGCCGAAGTGAAGCGGAATTTTGATTTGAGCCGTATCAGCGAAGCGTCTCACTCGCCGGTTTACCGCGAATTTGTGACTTATAACCGTCCGTTAGTATTTTTCTATGACATGCCGGATGTGTTCCAGAATATTATTTATGCCTATATGGCGTGCGAACCGTTGGATACGCTGGAGAAACGCCATAAGGCGGAGTTGTTTTCCAAGTATTTCGGCGAGGGCATGTCATCGCTGATGTTTCAGGAAATCAGGGAATTTCGTTCGTTTGCATATTATACGTCCGGCGCCTACCGTCTTCCGCCGTATTGCCAGTCAGACAGGCCGACCCGTTTTGTGGCTTACCTGTCCACGCAGAGCGACAAGACGACCGATGCGTTGGATGTGCTCAACTCGCTGATACAGTCGATGCCGGCTCATCCCGACAGGATTCCGGATGTGATTCAGACGGCTATCAACCAGACCAATAATGATTATCCGGCATTCCGGGAAATCTCCACAAAGATAGCCGCTTATCGCCGCGAAGGTTATACGGAAGACCCGAACCGCGCCCTGCTGGAAAACATCGAACGGATGAATATGGACGATATTGTGGATTTTTACCGGTCGAACGTAAAGGATCAGGTGCTTGTTTATGTGGTGGTCGGCAACTCTAAGAATATTGACATGCGGAAACTGGCCACGTTCGGGGATGTGGTACGGATGAAGAAAAATGATTTTTACCGGTAAACGTTGGGCAAATTATCATTGAATAAGATACAATCAATTCAATTACAGTATATTGAATAAAATAATGTGTTGTTATAGCCTTCAATCAATAAAATGTATAATACTGATTAGTAAACACTTATTCATTTTGTTAAAAAATGGATAATCCGTCCAAACGTAAATGACTGATATTAATTGATTTATATTAATTTAATAAGTTTTGGGACGACTTACGGAATTTTTCTGTGTTCATTATGAGTGTTATGTCAAAATAATTCAATATTTTTGTGCTGCATAACAAATGAGAAAGAAATCAAAGAAGTTAAATGGCAGTAGAAAGACAAATAAAGCGAGCATTAGTCTCGGTTTATCATAAAAATGGTTTAGATGAGATTTTGAGAAAACTCCATAGCGAAGGGGTGAGTTTTGTTTCTACAGGTGGAACGCAGAGTTTTATAGAATCTTTGGGCATACCGTGTGATGCCGTAGAAGATTTGACCGGTTATCCGTCTATTTTGGGCGGACGGGTAAAAACGTTGCACCCCAAAGTGTTCGGTGGGATTTTAACGCGCCGGGAGAATGAAGGTGATCAGGCTCAGATTGCCCGGTATGAAATACCGGAGATTGACTTGGTGATAGTTGATCTGTATCCTTTTGAGGAAACGGTTGCATCGGGTGCGGATGAGGCGTCTATTATAGAGAAGATTGATATTGGTGGAATCTCCCTGATTCGCGCCGCAGCGAAAAACTTTAAGGATGTGGTGATTGTGGCCTCAAAGGCGCAATATCAACCCTTGATGCAATTGCTGGGCGAAAAAGGTGCGAAGACCACCCTGAAAGATCGGAAATGGTTTGCGAAAGAAGCGTTTGCCGTTTCTTCCGGTTATGATTCAGCCATATTTAATTATTTCGACAAGGACGAACTATCGGCTATCCGCATCGCGGAGGATCATCCGAAAAAGATGCGTTACGGGGAAAATCCCCATCAGAATGGTATCTTTTACGGCCGGTTTGAAGATTTGTTCGACCAGTTGCACGGCAAGGAAATTTCGTACAATAATTTATTGGATATTGATTCGGCTCTTACATTAATTGATGAGTTCGACGAATTGACGTTTGCCGTACTGAAGCATAACAATGCCTGCGGCATAGCTTCCCGTCCGGATGTATTGGACGCATGGAAAGACGCATTGGCCGGCGATCCTGTTTCCGCTTACGGCGGCATATTGATAACCAATGCGGTGATTAATAAAGAGGTATCCGAGGAGATAAATGAGATATTCTTTGAGGTAATCATTGCGCCGGAATATACGCCGGAAGCCTTGGAGGTATTGAAACAGAAAAAGAACCGTATCATTCTGGTGCGGAAAGAAAGTGAGCGGCCTACCCGTCAATTCCGTTCGTTGCTGAATGGCGTTTTGGCGCAGGATAAGGATTTAAGTATTCAAACGGAAGCTGATTTGGAACCGATGACGAAGAAGAAACCTACGCCACAGGAAGTGACTGATTTGTTATTTGCGAATAAATTGGTGAAACACAGTAAATCCAACGCCATCACCTTGGTGAAGAACAAACAACTATGTGCCAGCGGAATCGGTCAGACGTCGCGTGTGGACGCCCTGAAGCAGGCCATTGAGAAAGCCAGTGCCTTCCAGTTTGATCTGAAAGGCGCCGTGATGGCTTCCGATGCGTTCTTTCCGTTCTCGGATTGCGTGGAGATTGCCGGCCAAGCCGGCATCACAGCCGTGATACAGCCGGGCGGTTCGATTAGAGACAACCTTACAGTGGAATATTGTGATGAGCATGGCCTCAGCATGGTAAAAACCGGTATTCGCCATTTTAAACATTAAACTAAAAAAAGAAAAGTATGGGATTATTCTCTTTCACGCAGGAAATTGCGATTGATTTAGGAACAGCGAATACGATTATCATCTGTGATGGTAAAATTGTGGTGGATGCTCCTTCCGTAGTAGCGTTGGACAGGCGTACGGATAAAGTCATTGCAGTAGGAGAGCCTGCACGTCTGATGCATGGAAAAACCCATGAAAATATACGCACCGTCCGCCCGTTGCGCGACGGCGTGATTGCCGATTTTTACGCGGCGGAACAGATGATACGCGGTATGATTAAAATGATTAATTTCAAGAACCATTGGTTCTCGCCGCCGCTACGGATCGTCGTTTGTATTCCTTCGGGCAGTACGGAAGTGGAGATACGCGCGGTGCGCGACTCGTCGGAACATGCCGGAGGACGTGATGTATATATGATTTATGAACCGATGGCTGCTGCTATCGGAATCGGCATTGACGTTGAAGCCCCGGAAGGCAATATGATTGTCGATATCGGCGGCGGAACGACGGAAATCGCCGTTATCTCGCTGGGTGGAATTGTTTCCAATAAATCCATCCGGATTGCAGGGGATGTTTTGACGGATGATATTATGGAATATATGCGTCGCCAACACAATATGAAAGTGGGCGACCGGACGGCCGAAATGATAAAAATCAATGTCGGGTCGGTACTTACTTCGTTGGATAATCCGCCGGATGACTTTGTTGTCCATGGCCCGAACCAGATGACGGCGCTCCCGATGGAAGTCCCGGTTTCGTATCAGGAGATTGCCCATTGCTTAGATAAGACCATCTCCAAGATGGAAGCAGCTATCCTGAGCGCATTGGAACAAACGCCTCCCGAATTGTACGCCGATATTGTACGGAACGGAATTTACCTGGCCGGTGGCGGCGCTTTGATGCGGGGATTGGATAAACGACTGACTGATAAGATAAATATACAATTCCATGTATCGGATGACCCGTTACATGCAGTTGCCAAAGGGACGGGGATCGCATTGAAGAATATTGATAGGTTTAAATTTCTTATCAAATGAGTTTGATAAATTAGTACAGGGTTGCGATTATGCAAAAACTGCTTGAATTCCTCATCGGAAAAAGGCATTGGCTTGTTTTTATAGTGTGTGAAATTATTTCATTTACACTTTTATATCACCATAATGCATATCAGCGTAATGTAATCTTGAGTTCGGCTAATACGGTTGCCGGATATGTCTCGTCCATTTCGGGTTCTGCCATATCTTATATGAATCTGCATGAGCAAAATAAGACTTTGTTTGAGCGAAACGGATTGCTCGAACTGGAAATCCTGGGGTTGCAGCAAAGAATAGAAATAATGAAAGCAGAACAGTTTTCGTATTACAGCATTGTGACCCAGCCGGATACGGCAGGCTTT
>JAISJX010000190.1 GCA_031261145.1 Tannerella sp. | reverse complement strand
TTCAGGAATATCCAAAAAGAATAAATGGATACTTCTCGCAAAAATCCCCACTTGACTTTTGCAAAACGAATTTGGATATTCAATCTATTCTTACAATACCACCAATTAATCAGTAAGGTGGTAAGATTAAATAGCGTAGTAACAACCACCATCGCAATGGCTCTGTAACTGTACATCAATAACAACACCATTACCAATGGATTCAAAATAATCCGGATAAGACCAACCATCCGTCGAAATACAAACTGTTCGTAAGCGCTTATGATGGAACCCCAGATGCTCATTGGGAAGGTAACAGCCAAATTGAAAAGCATCAGAATCAACATAATACGTACCGTCTGTACTTCTTCGCTATTCATCGTTTCATCAAACAATCCCCCTGCATTAAAATACAGAACGGCACCGAGTAATAGCGTGATAACAGAAATGACGGAATAGAGTATCAAAAACATTCCAAACATTTCAGATTGTTCTTTTTGCTTATTTTCAGCACGAAATTTTGCCGTATAACGAACAATCGCATTTCCAAAACCTAAATCTAATATGGTTAAATAAGCAATGATGGAGACAGCTAATGAATACAATCCATACTCGGATTGACCCATCATCCGTAGCATGTACGGGGTATAAATCAATCCGATGAAACTATTTAGTCCAATAGAAACATAAGACAGGATAGTTCCTGCTTTTAATTGATTAACGCTCATTGAATGTATCCTCTTTGATTTGAGCTTACTACCCTTTTACAGAATTTCAAAGAGCACTGTTTTTCATCTTTTTCTATCACTTTCCAATAGCCACTTTTGTCTGGCTCGACACGGTCTAATAAGCCTTTGGTTTTGAAAAGGTTTATATTCTTTTCAATTCCTCTCCTTGACAATCCTGTCTCTTTAGCCAATTCATTCTGTGTAATTTGTAAATTTCTTTTATGAATTATAAATCACTGATAATGTTCATATCTACTCCGTGTAATTCATCCTCAAACCGGTTGAGTCATTTTGTTTTTAATAAATCGAACATTTTCCTGAAAAACGGTAGCAAGCGCGTGTAATGCAGGAGAAACTTTAACCATAAGGATAGCGGCAGACGTCCTTGTTTCTTCATCAATTCACGGGCTTCTGCAAATCTTTTGTATTTCAGAAAAACAGAAAAACGTATCTTGTCGTATTTGGCATGTATTTTCCCTTTGTAAGTTTCCCTTTCTTTATCGGGCATCTCTATCATTTGCAGGGTATGCAGGATCGTGTTCTCATGAATCTGATACCTTTCCAGCAGTAATTCCGGTGAAGCGAATGACGCTCTTGAATGAGAATCCTTCCTGTCCAAGATATCATGCAAAAATACTTCCACCGTAAGGCATTTATCCTTATAGAGTAGTGGTAATATCAATTGCCAATTCTGTCCTGTATCTTTTTCGGTGTATATTTCTTTCCCGGGAATGTATTTTTCTATTTTTTTTGCTTTGAGCATATAATTTCCGGCGCCAAACCAAAAATCATTCCGAGAAAACAGAAAATCTTCAAATAAATCAATTTTATTCTTCGTTTTATGATTGGTTTGTAACATCTTGACCGGTTTGAGTGTTTCTTCATCCAAGCATTGGGAGAAACATCGCACCATGCTATACGTATCATCCGTTGCGTCAAGTTTTTCCGCCATTTGTGCGATGGCATCCTCCGTTGCATAATAATCATCGCAATCCGGCCATACCAAAAAATCGCCCCTGAAAAGTTTCAACCCCCGGTTTATGGCGACTGATTGTCCGGAATTTTCCTGATACAGATACGTCAACGAATAACCTTTTGCTTCAAACACTGGAATATAAGACTTTATAATTTTGGCCGAATGGTCCGTAGAGCCATCGTCTATCACAATCATTTCTATACGGGGACAGGTTTGGCTCAGGACGGAATCCAACAGTTTTCCGATATACTTGCCTCCATTATAGCAGGGCGTCAACACGCTAACCAACTTATCCATTCCTTTTAATCTTTGTTTTCCAATAACAAACCTGTCAGTTCCCCTGTCGCAAAAAAGCGCACACTTTCCTTTTCACCAGACTTCTGGCGTACTTATCCATTGCCAAAAAATAGCCGGATATCGAAATGGAAAGCGTGGATATGAAAACCACCGACAGTAAACGCAACAAACCCTCCTGCATAAAATGCCTGACTGCCAAGGAAAAGACGCCGGCTATCAGCGATATACACAAGACACTGCACAATACATTGACAATGAAGTCATTCGCCCGGAACTGAGGAACATACAATTTCAGCGTATAGACGTTCGACAACATACCGGCGAAAACAAACAAGGCGTTGCAAATATAGGGAATTTCCGGCTGTGCATTAAACCTGAATGCAACATAAGAAACCGGCAAAACCATTACATACAACGAACCGTTTATCAAACTTGGACGTTTGATATTCCCCGTCGCATGAACAGCGCCGACGACCACGGTGGATATAGTCGCGAAAAAATTGAAAATCAATACATAAATGCAAAAAGTCACCGCATGTTCCGGTACGTTTTTTAACCATAACGTCAAAACATACTTCGCCTCCACCATCAACGGGAGCGAAAGGAACAGCAACAACAGACAGGTGAATTTGGACGTGTTTTGCACTAAATCGCAGGTGTATTGATAATCTCCTTTTGCATAACTCTTTACAATCTGAGGCCGCGTGGCCGTCACGATATTATTGGCAAAAGACATCACTGCACCCTGCACCTGCACCGCAATCATATTGGCGGCATTCATTACCGGGCCGAAAAACAGGTTCAACAGAATATTCACACCCTGCGTCCGCACAATGGTACTCATATTGCCATACAAATCCCATCCGGAAAAAGAAAGCATCGGATATACAACGTCACGCTCCCATCCATATCTGTATCTGCATCTGGTATAATGCTTATAACAATAGAGCCTGTATATTAATGTAATAATGATGGAGATAACTAAAACCAAACCGGCATAGACAATCAATTTATCCGCATGGACAACCAGCAACAAATAGACCATTCCCAGTTTTAAAAACACATTCAGCATTTCGATGTAAGCATAAACACTCATTTTTTCATGCGCCAGAATCAGTGCGTGATAAGGAATCTGAGTCACTGAAATCGCCATGCTTACCAAGGAGAACTGATATACCCAAATGGCGGCATACATCCGTCCGTCCGGTATGACTAACTTGTTTTTCAGGAACCACCATCCAACGGTTTCACCCAAAACTAAAATCAGACCCGCAATGAGCAGATGAACCGTAAGCGCCGACGAAAACGTCTTTTTCAGCTTCTCATCATCATCCCGGCCTATTTCAAATGTCAGGAACCGGGAGGTGGAACCCGCCATGGCGCTGTTTAAAAACGAAAACAGGGTAACCACTCCCCCGACGACTCCAAATATACCAAAATCTTCTACTCCAAGCACATTTAAAACAATGCGCGAAATATAAAGAGAAGCTAACATTGTCAGCAACATACGCGCATACAGCAGCATCGTATTTTGGGCGATACGCTTATTGTTTTCCGACAAGACCGGCATTTATACGCAACGTTTTAAGTTTGATTCCCCGGTTTCATTTCCTCAGACGACGTTCAGGAGATATTCATTTTCAATCTTTTCCGCTTTATCCAAGTGTTCAAAGGCGGAGTGTTTGCTGATAAATTCCGGGATAATCCGTTTCATCAGGCGGACGGCGTCTATTGTTTTCTCGGATTTCGCCATGTCGCAAAGATATATGATTTTTGGCGTAATCTCGTTATGGTCATACTCATGCACCCGCGCACGGAAGATTTTCTCATTCGCCGTGGCGCAGGAATTTTCCTTGACCGTTAAAAGTTCTTCATACAGTTTTTCTCCCGGACGGAGGCCGGTATAGCTTATCTGAACGTCTATGCCCGGTTCCAGACCGGCCAGTTCAATCATGCGGCGGGCCAGGTTGGCTATTTTGACGGGGTTCCCCATATCGAACACAAAAACCTCATTCCCACTGCCCATACATGCCGCTTCCAGCACCAACCGGCAGGCTTCGGGAATGGTCATGAAATAGCGGGTGATTTCGGGATGAGTGACCGTGAGCGGGCCGCCTTTGGCCAATTGTTCGCGGAAGCGGGGAATCACCGACCCGTTGCTTCCCAGTACATTCCCGAAGCGGGTTGTTATAAAACGGGTAATCCCCTGATGTTCGCCGTTACGGATGGCCAGGCCGAGGCTTTGCACGTAGATTTCCGCCAAACGTTTGGACGCGCCCATTACATTGGTGGGATTCACGGCTTTGTCCGTAGAAATCATGACAAATTTCTCCACACGGTATTTGGTGGCTAAATTAGCTACCTGCATGGTTCCAAACACATTGGTACGGATGGCTTCGCACGGATTTTCTTCCATCAGGGGCACATGTTTGTACGCCGCCGCATGAAATACAAGCTGCGGCTGGAAACGGCTGAATACGCTTTCGAGCCGGTCTTTATGGCGCACGTCGCCCATGACCGGGTGGAACCGTACATCCGGGAAGCGCTCTTCCAGTTCCAGGCGGATATTGTGCATGGGCGTTTCGGCGCAATCGAACAACACCAACTCCTTCACATTGAAGATACAAAGCTGGCGGCAAAGTTCACTCCCGATCGATCCGGCGGCGCCTGTCACCAATACCACTTTTTCCTTCACTGACCGGACTATTTTGTCCATGTCAATCTTGATTTCTTCCCGTTCCAGCAGATTTTCGATCCGCACTTCCGGCAGGTTCCGGTAATTAATCCGTTCGCCCTTCTTTTTCAGTTCATTGACACACGGCAAAATCAACATGCGTATCTTCTTTTTTTCGCAAAAGCGGATCAGCCGTTCACTCTCTTCCTTTACGGCATCCTCTTTCAGAAAGAGAACCGCCTTGATAAAATTACGTGTTACCAACTCATCAAAATCCTCTTGATTTTGAATGGAATACATTTTATATGAACCGATCCGGATGCTCGCATGAGTTCCGAAATGGAAGAAACCCACAATACGGTAATTTTTTTCCAAGTCTTGAAAAGACGAATCCATAAAAGACGTCTGTGGAAGTCCATGAGCGAAAATCAACAGATTATCTCTCGTCTGTACCTTGTTGAAATGGTGAAGAATATATTTATAGGAGAAAATCATGCCAATCCGGAGGAATAACAGGCCGAAAAACGTGAAAAACACCTCCGCGATACCGAAAATGAACTGGTATATTTTCGGAAACCCGATGAAAAGCGAGATTGCAGAAATCAGTAAAACCGCTTTAAACAGGGCTGTAACGCCAATGCGTCCTGCTTCAGTAAAATCGGCATGACGAATGGAACTTTTATACGTCCGGAAACAGACAAAACTTACGATGCTGCAACCAATGGATAACGGTATTATTTCCAGCTTTATAATCGCTGAAAACTCCAAAAACTCACTGGCGAACAGTAACGACATGCCTGTGGCGCAAACAGAGAAGCATAAATCTGTAAAGAATATTAACCATCGGTTGAAATACTTCAACTGAAGTAGATAATTGATAATTTTCTTAGCCATCGTTCTAAATCTATGTCCTATTTCATATTAAGCTGAATTTTTCCACGGAAACCGCACGTCACTCCCAAATGGAGCAACTATTATTGACTGTAAACCAATCAAATACGATTATGAAGTTCCTAAATCCACTTTCTCAAGAACCGCAATTTCATTGTGTCACATTCACCGGGAAAGTCCCGAATTATTAAATTAAAATACCTTTTCGGCAAATTATTTAATCTGCAAAGATAGCGTGAAATAAGTTGAAAACACAAAAAAACGGTATTTACTGTATCTACTTTCGTAAAAATTCACTTTCAAAAATCGTAAATTTACGATTTTTGAAAATTTACGATTGTGAAAACAATTGTTTTTCATATCTTTGCGGTATGAAAACGACGGTACTTGTTTTTTTGGTCTGTCTGCCCATCTTTACTGCGTTGACGGGCGGGATTATCAGTTTTATCGCAAGCCGTGCCAGTGTGACGGACGACGTGCTAAGGCTGACCCGTCGCCTGCTGTATTATTTTATGACAGTGGCTGTTACGTGGACAGGCATCTTCTTCTACCTTTTTATGCCGGAGGCGTTTGCGGTGTTCTTTCCGTTCTATTGTCCGGCGGCGTTGTGCATGCCGGTAGCGCTGTACGCCTACATTCGCCAACTCATCGTGTGTACAAAAGGAGAAGATTCAAAGGGGCAAAAGGACGAAAGGGGTGGAGAAAGGGACGAAAGGGAGGCACGATGGGACGAACGCACGGAGAGACAACGTTCTTCGCGCTTTCACGCCTTTGCGCTCTACATTCCGACTTTTTTGTTTTCATGCCTTCTTGTGGCGTTGTATCGCAAAATAGACTTGCTTCCGCTGGTGCGGGCGGTTTACTCGCTGGTGTATTTTGTGCTGGCGGTACGCCTGCTGTGGCGGAGTTACCGCGATGCGCAAACCGGCAAAAAAACAAGGCTGATACCGGCAAGATGGGTTACGCTCATGGTGGCGCTGATGTTTGTCTTAGTGATAAATCCCTTGATAGTCATGACTGTTTCGCATACGCATATCACTCTCCTGATGCTCGGTATGGCCGCCTTTCTGATTTCGACACAGTCGGGCATCCTCTTGTACAACACGATATGCCGGAATTTTGAACTGTTTCGTGAAAGCCGGAAAATGCCGCAGACAGTCGGAAAGAAAAAAATGGTTTCCCTGTACACGCCTGACAGCGTTTCGCGTCGCCTGCCTTTTACGGTGCAGGAATTTGAACGTTTGCTGCGGAAAAACAAACTGTATCTCGACCCGCACCTGACCCTCGCCGCCCTTGCCGAACGCTTGGATACCAATCGCAGTTACGTATCGGGATTCATCAACCAGACCTACGGCATGAACTTCAATCAATACCTCAACGCCTGCCGCCTGAAAGAGTTCGCCCGCCTGAAAGCGTTGCGGGCGAACGGAAGAAAAAACGGCAGCGAATTAGCGAAAATGGCGGGATTCGGGAACTACCAGCATTATTTGAGAGCGAAAGACAAGCAGGAAATACACGCAGAAGGAGGCGGAAAAGATGAACAATAACGATATACTTCGCATGGCGGGTTATATGGCGCCGATAATTTCGTCGCTCCTGTGCCTGTTGCTATCGCTGGCGTACCGTCTGCATTACGGTAAAAATACTCCGACAAGCAGCCGCCTGTTACGGTTGACGATAGTCTATTTCGGCATAGTGGCGGTCAACTGGCTGAATACGCTCCTGTACATTTTTTATCCGGCAGTGTTTGTGTATGTAAATACCTCGTACTACATTTGCCTGATGTTAGTGTCGGTCGTGTTTTACCATTTGGTGTATGTGCTGACCGCCACCGGCGCCAAACGGTTTCCGGTGATTCATTACGTGATACCGGTTGTCATCGTCGCGACGTTTGCGGGATGGTCATTGTTTGTGCCGTTTGATGTACAACTGGCGCTGGTCACTTCACGCGGGGCTGTGCAGCCGGGCTACGAAGCCTATTCCAAATTCTTTATATATCGCTTCCCGACGGCCAGTATTTACTGCTTCGTGTATCTGTTGCCGGTCATCCGTCAGTTGCTGCATTACCGCAAAGTCATTACCGGATATTCGGCCGATGAGGGGCGAAGTTCGCTGCAATGGCTGTATTTGTTGATGATACTGTTTGTGGGGCGTATTTCACTACCGGTAGCGGCGCTCTTTTTTACCATACAGGTAATGGCGGAATCGTTTTTGACCCTGCTGCCGGGAGGCATACTCATTGTGCAACATGCTGTGCTCTGTTACAACATCTTGGGTGGAAATTACGTGATTATCAAGACGGAAAAAGCAGACAAAAAGGAAAAAGGGAAAGCGCTGAACAAAGAAATGTTTGAGGCATATATCCACGAGACGAAACCTTACCTGCATCCGGAACTGAAAATCACCGACCTGACGCTACCGATGATAACCAACCGTACCTATCTGTCGGATTTCATCAACCAGGAATACGACATGAATTTCAGCCGCTACATCAACCTGTTACGTTTGGAGGAATTGGAACGCCTGCGCAAAGACCCTGCCTACAACCATTTCAGCGAAGTAGGACTGATACTTCAGGCCGGTTTCAGCAGCTATCAGGGCTTCCGCCGCTTTGTCAGGACGGAAAAAGTCCTGAGCAATAGACCGTGTATTAACTGATGCAGGTACCGGATTGCTTGCGCTATCGTTTTCAATGACGAGGCGGCGAGGGCTGTGGGGCTGTCTCATAAGTATTTTAGCACGCAGATTACGCAGATATAAAAGATAAACGCAGATTATTATAATACCGATAATCTGCGTTTTTGTTTATATCGCTTTTCTATATATCTGCGAAAATCAGCCTAATCTGCGTTATCTGCGTGCTTATGAGACAGCCTCACCTTTTCCCTATCAGGTAATGCTTCAGCGCTTTCCGGTTAAAAATAATGTGAAAAAGGCCGGATATGATAAACAAAACACCCAGAATGCCATGAAGCGCATCCCAAAACCGACCGGCAAAGGCTTCGGGGTTATCCTTTGTCTTGGCAAGCATGATACCCGAAACGGGTAATAGAATGAAAATGATAAATAACGCAATCGAAACACCGGCGCGTTTATTGATTTTTTTGTCCATATCTTCGCGTATTAAAATGATAGCGCAAAGTTACGCTCTTCGTGAAGCGCGGGCAATAGAAGAAACGGGGTAAGTGTTGGACTATTTACGGTAATTCATACGGAACTGCGTAGGCGACAGTCCCGACGATTTGGTAAACAGCCGCGTGAAGTAGGCATTATCGTCATATCCCAGCTCGAAAGCAATCTCACCAACGCTCTTGCCGGTATAGAACAGCAGGCGTTTGGCCTCAAGCACAACTGCATACTGTATCCAGTAACCGGCCGGAAAACCGGTGACGCTTTTGACGGCTTCGTTCAGGTACGCCGACGAAATATGGAGCAGGGCGGCGTACTGCGACGGTTTTTTCAAGGTTTTCAGATGGTCGGCAAACAAGGATTTGAATTGGAGTGTAATCGCCGTCAGCCGTTGGTTGGAGGCTACGGGCAGGCGCTGCCGGTACAGTTCGGCCATCATACCTGTCAGCAAGGCAGCGGCATCTTGTGCCAGCGAACCGCTTCCGGATTGTATTTTCCGGTCTAACAGCGTAAAACCGTATTTCAAATCGCTCAACGCTTCGCTATCAAGCGCCGTGGTATTTCCCGAAATCAATATCGCCTCAAATAGGTCTTTCCATTCGTCGCGCACAAACAGGGCGTCGATACCCAACACCCAGCCCGTTACATTGCCGAACTCAGCGCCAAAATGCACTTGTCCCGGAAGGATACAAATCAGCATGGCGTCCGTTGTTCTATATTCCCGAAAGTCTATTTGCAGACAAAACTCTCCCTTTTCCTGAAAGATGAATAGGTAATGATTGTCGCGATGTATCTCCTTGACGCCGGACGCCGGACTTCCGTTCAGCGAAATCTCACCGTCCTGGTAACGCTTCAGGAAAATGCCGGTTGCGAATTTTTCGTGTATCTTGTGAGTGGGGATTTTATTCATTGTTGCCTCCTTTTTTACCAATCTTTCATCAAATGGTAATTTTGTTATTTGATAGATTATCCATTAATTTTCAATTTTTTAAATACTATTTATCCGTGCTATCGTCAAACCATTATTTTTTTGGCAAAGATAGTAATTTTATTGATTTTTTGAAACTACCATGTTTGTGGTATTTGGTATATAAAAAATAATTTACTATCTTTGTCCCATGAATAATGAACAAATAATGAAACGACAGGTAATATCTGTATTCTTGCTCTTTATAGCGATGACGGTTGCTGTTCAACCGACATTGGCGTTTCATTATTGTGGAGGAAATTTAGCATCCGTCAGGCTTTTCGGCGGCGAATCGAAAACATGCTGTTGC
>JAISJX010000010.1 GCA_031261145.1 Tannerella sp. | reverse complement strand
TATAAACCGCCGACTTTCCAGACCTTCTCCGTGAGCCGACCGTTTTCCTTGACTAAACGGCTGTTCAGTCCGTACGAAATGGGACGAATCGTATCTCCCTGCGCCTTTTGCCCGGCATAAAACGCCTCGACTTCGTTCATCGTAACGCCTTCGCCATAGTAATTGTTGGCAGACGCCGTAATCAAATCTCCGTCACCGCTCTGTACCGTGCGTTTGGGCATCACATCCGGCTGAAACATCACCGGAATGATTTCCGCCAGCCATTGCTCGATGGTCTGTCCCGGACGCAACGGCAGGAGGGAGGCGTCTAACCCGGATACGCAATCCGTGAAGAAATCGACCGCAAATCCCGGAACGAACTTATCTTCCGCATAATGATGATGGATACCATTGGCAAACCAAACCCGTTTCAGGTATGTTTCCAAGGCTTTGAACCGGGCGTTTTCCCTGTCGCCCGTATAGTTTAAGTAGATGGCTTCCAGCGTACGCCGGATAGCCAGGTTATACTGGTTATTCTGGTCGTACAAGATGTCGCGTCCCATCAGAGCCGCCTCCGACAAATGGTACAACAACTGTTTTTGCCCTAACGAAAGCGCCTCGAAACCGGGCGCCTGATAACGCAACACTTCAATATCCGCAAACCTGTCCGCCACATAATTAAATGCTTCGGCCGGATTGTTTGCCATCTCATTTTTAGGGCTTTTCACACAAGCCGTCGTAGATACTGCAATCATCATGGAAATAGCGATTTTTCTCATATTAAAATTATAACCTTACTTAGAATCAAGCAAAGTTAGTAAAAAAACGGGAGTTTCTGGGTTTTATTTGAATATTTTGAACCGGCATCATTACTTTAGTTATTCTCAGCTATCTAAAAAAGTATTGATCAATTGCCGGGCGGCAACGAACGAACTGATTTCATTGTTCAATACTTTCTGCTCCATTTGCGGCAATAGTTTTTCTATTTTCGGATGGTGGTAGAAGGTAGTATGCAGGATATTATGAATGCTTTCATACATCCAGTATTTGGCCTGTTCGTTCCGTTTGTGTTCAAAATAACCGTTTTCTTTCGTGAAAACGATGTATTCGTTGATCATGTCCCATATTTCACGGATACCTTTATTATAATAACCGGAATAGGTAAGCACTTTCGGCATCCAGCCTGAGTCGGTGGGCGGAAAAAGATGCAAGGCGTTGCGGAAATGACCGGCCGCCAGATTAGCGCGTTCAATATTATCACCGTCGGCTTTGTTGATCACAATGCCATCGGCCATTTCCATGATTCCACGCTTAATCCCCTGTAATTCATCTCCGGTACCGGATAGCTGAATCAGCAGAAAAAAATCGACCATGGAATGGACGGCTGTTTCGCTTTGTCCGACGCCGACCGTTTCCACAAAGATCGTATCAAATCCTGCCGCCTCGCAGAGGATGATTGTCTCGCGGGTTTTGCGTGCGACTCCTCCGAGTGAACCGGCTGTCGGCGAAGGACGGATAAATGCGTTTTTCTCGCGCGAAAGTAATTCCATGCGGGTTTTATCGCCTAAAATACTTCCTTTGGAGCGTTCGCTGCTGGGGTCGATGGCAAGCACGGCTAATTTATGTCCCTGTTGCACGATGTGCATTCCGAACGTATCGATCGAAGTGCTTTTTCCGGCTCCCGGAACGCCCGTGATACCGACGCGCACGGATTTTCCCGTGTACGGCAGACATTTCTCGATGATTTCCTGCGCTTGCTGTTGATGTTCTTCCTTCGCGCTTTCGATCAGGGTGACAGCCTGACTGAGGATAGCGATATCGCCACCCAGAATACCTTCCGCAAATTCGGATACGGTATATTTCTTTTGCCGGGAAATTTTTTTGAAATAAGGGTTAACAGACGGGACGTCCTTCACCCCTTTATTTACTTTTAATCCTTTGTATTGTTCGTCATTCTCAGGATGTTCCATGCTTTATCTCTGTGCCGTTATGCTGATTTGGCGGACAGGGCCTTTGGGATCGTTACATACAATATATAGTTCCGTTGTGTATTCTCCTTCGATACTTTTCGGGAGGATATCTATATTTAATGTAAGGGATTCGTCCGGTTGGAGCGTAGTCTTCGCAAGCCCTGAGATTTTAACCACCGCATCGTCCGTACCTACACTGTGGAGGATAAGCGGAGATTTTCCGGCGTTTGTAATTGTCACCTGCTGCGAAACCGGTTTGTTACTGCGTTTCAGGAATCCGCCCAATTTCAACGTCCCATATTCCAACAACGTGGATGATAATTGGATAGCAGGAGCGTTTGATTTGTCCACCGCACTGAAATCATCCACAAAGTTGGTGATGACGGGAATGGTCTGCGTGACCGTTTTTCCGGATGGATTGACCGCTTTCCATGTAAGGTGTTCCACGCGGCGTCCTCTTATATCAAGCGATGTGGCGTCCAGCGTAAACCGGAGCCTTCCGGTCTTGTTGCTGTTCAACGTATCGGGAACTTCCACTTTGATATAATCCGGAATATTCCCAATGGAGATAGCCACCGTTTCCGGCCCGGCATTCCGTATCCATAGTTCCTTCTTTTTCATCGTTTTCGGAGCAACCGTGCTGAACTCAAAGTCCTTGTATTCCAACTGGACGCTTTCGATCGAATCGCGAAGAATATGATGCAAGTCAGTGGGCTGAGGAACGACATCCCCTTTGATGGTAAGCCGCTGGCGCCTTTTTTTCTCGTTGGTATAAACCGTCACATTCTTCAGAAACGGCCCCGGACGACGTGTCGGGTCGTAGGTGATGATAACAAATCCGTTTTTCCCGGGTTCGATCGGATCGGGCGACCATTCCGGTTCTGTGCAACCACATGAGGATTGCACATGCGAAATGACTAAGGGAGCCGTACCTGTATTTTGAATGATAAAAGGGTGGGAGGCAAAACCGTCAGCTTCGTTGATGATGCCAAAATCGTGTTCTGTCTCCCGCACTGTAAATACAGGCTCTCCTGCCGTTGCGGTCTGCGCCGGAGCAACTCCGTTTTGAGACCAGGCGGATTGAACCAGAAATGAAAATCCGATAAAAAGGATTTTTGTAGCTTGCGTTACCTTCACTGTGCTGAATTTACGTTATGATTTGGGGAGCACATTCCCTCGAATAGTCAGCAGGTAACTTCCTTCTTTCCCGTTACTGTAAACGCTGATTGTTTTTGTAAACGGGCCGGGACGTCCATTCGGATCATAGGTGATGTGGATATCTCCGGTTTTTCCCGGAGCGATCGGTTCTTTGGTCCAATCAGGAGTCGTACAGCCGCATGAAGGTTGTACCCGCGTGATAACTAAGGGCATTTCGCCATTGTTGATGACTGTGAAAGTGTGCACGGCAGGGCCGCCATCTTCCTTTATGTCTCCAAAGTTGTAAGTAGCGCTGTCTGTAACTGTAATCGATGCCTCTTTCTGTTGGGCGGAAGCCATTACTGATGTCAGTAAGATGGCCATTAAAAATAAGATACGTTTCATCTCAATATTCTTTATAGTTAATAACGATACAAAGGTACGGTTATTTTCCGCTCGTTGTATTCCCTGAGAGCCTATTTTTTGCGCAAATAAGTTAAAAAACTATATGGATAGGGGTTTTTTTCGTCTTCGGAGAAATCGGAATGAGCCGTTTCTTCCCATACATCAGGCTGAATAACAGGGAAAAATGTATCTGCATCCTCAAAAATGTGATGAATGACTGTCAGATAGATTTTGTCGGCGATTCCGATGGCTTGCCGGTAAATTTCTCCGCCGCCGAAGATAAAAACTTCGTCTTCGCCGGTCAGATTGGCTAAAGCGTCGCTTAACGAAGGGTAAATTTCCGCGCCTTCGACAGTCCGGTCGCGGTTCCGGCTCAAGATGATATTCCTGCGATTGGGCAGGGGGCCTTTGGGCAGGGAATCGAAGGTTTTCCGCCCCATCACAATCGTATGGCCCGTTGTCAGTTCTTTGACCCGTTTCATATCGGCGGACAAGTGGCACAGCAGCCCGTTGTTCCTCCCGATTTCATGATGTTCCCCGGCGGATACGATGATAGATAAGGTCATACGGCAACAGTTCCTTTAATATGCGGATGCGGATCGTAGCCGGTCAGTTCGAAATCTTCATACCGGAAGCCGAAAATATCTTTCACCTCCGGGTTGATTTTCATCTGCGGGAGTGGGCGGGGTTCCCTGGTCAATTGCAACTTCACCTGTTCCAGATGGTTGGTGTAAATATGCGCATCGCCTAACGTATGGATGAAATCGCCCGCTTCCAGACCCGTCGCCTGCGCCACCATCTGCAACAGCAAAGCATACGATGCTATATTAAAAGGTACGCCCAAGAAAATATCGGCGCTACGCTGGTATAACTGCAAACTGAGCCTTCCGTCCGCCACGTAAAACTGGAAAAAAGCATGACACGGGGGAAGGTGCATGTTCTCAAGGTCGCCCACATTCCAGGCGCTGACGATGATACGCCTCGAATCGGGCCGGTGCAGGATGTCATCTACCGCCCGGCTGATTTGGTCGATACTTCCGCCTCTGTAGTCCGGCCACGACCGCCATTGATAACCGTAGATATGTCCTAAATCGCCCTTTTCATCCGCCCATTCGTTCCAGATGCGAACGCCGTTTTCCTGTAGATAGCGTACGTTTGTATCGCCTTGCAGGAACCATAACAGTTCGTAAATGATGGATTTGAGATGCAACTTCTTCGTTGTTAGCAACGGAAAACCTTCGCGCATGTCAAAGCGCATCTGATAGCCGAATACGCTGATCGTACCCGTCCCTGTCCGGTCTTCTTTTTTCACCCCTTCCCGGAGTACATGTTCCAGTAAATTCAAATATTGTTTCATAGCGTATGCAAAAATACATATAAAATGAACGGAAACAAAAGAAATCAAAAAGATTTGCTGAAATTTTTTGTGGGACAGCGATACAATCACCTTCCCGCTGACGCAAATCGTGCGATTATCCCCCGTATTTTTTCAGCCACAGCGCTGCCTCGTCCACTGATTCCGGTTTGCCGATGTCCATTAGTTGGAGGTTTTCTACAAAATAGGGACGAATCAGGGTTTTGGGACAGATGTATAAATAGAGAAAGCCTCCAATTTATTTTTTTCACCGGCCAGCAACAGGAGGTCTCCTTCTTTGAATACGAACGACGGTAAAATATTGTGATACTCCTCCCCTTCTCTTTCGATGCTGATAATCATACATTCCGTCTGCTTTTGGACGTCCAGTTCACCCAATGTTTTGCCAACCCAAAGCGAACCGGCTTCCACCTCGTATTGGGAAAGAACGACATGGCACGGCGCATCTTCTCCGTCGGCATACGCCTGATTCATGGCTTCAAGGGACTTGGTGAACTTTTGGATGTCTTCATCCGATCCTGCAACAATCAATTTGTCATACGGATAGATAGCTTCGTTTGCGTCGGGAATGTTAATCTTCTTATTCCCACGGATAATCGTAACGACATTCAGCTTCAATCCCCGCCGGAAATCAAGCTCCCGGAGTTTTTTTCCTATCCGTGGGGACAGGGGGGAGACTTCAATCTCTTCCAGATGGATATTTTTGGACAGTAAAGCGTTTGCTACCTTCGGATGAATGGCGGCTTGTTTTTCGGCAAGCAACTGTTTCTGGTTCAGGTTTTCCATAAAACGGGTTTCGAGACGGCGGGACTGGCGTTTGAATCCCTGGGAGAAGATAATGACCGCAATGATACCCATCGAAAGAATCACCAGTACCACTGTGTATTGATGGAACAACGGCGTAAGTACCATCATAATCAGCGTACAGCAGATAGCGACTCTTAATATAATCAACGAAATAAGCGCTCCCCGGTTGAAATGATTGTCGTTCCAAAGCGATTTGAATTCGGCCGAGCGATTTTTCTTCACTAAGATAGACCGCAGGAAAGGCGCCATTATCAACAGGACGAGGATTGCCGACAGGACTTTGCCCCAAATGCCGGGAATATGCGTTGTGATAAACGGCGTTACAAACCGTTCGCCGATAAAAAGAACGGCCAGCGAAATGCACAAATAAATAGCGGTGTATTGCAAGACGCCCTTTAGCAGTTTATTCCAGTCATTTTGCTTGTTTACGGTTTTATAGCCGGAGGCGTATCCATCAATTATCTTACTCCATTTTGGAGGAATCACTTTCTCCAGCAGGTGGTAAGCAGGCACGGCGGCGCGGATAAAATAGGGCGTTGTGAATGTGGTAACAATGGATACGGATACGATAATCGGGTACAGGGTTTTGCTGATTACGCCCAGACTCATGCCCAGCGTGGCGATGATAAAGGAAAATTCGCCTATCTGAGCAAGGCTAAACCCCGATTGCAAGGCTACTTTCAGCCCTTCGCCCGATGCCAGTACGCCAAGGGTGGCGAAGATCACACGTCCGACGAGGACTACTCCCGTCAGAATCAGGATCAGTCCGATGTACTCTTTGATGACCGCCGGCTCAATCATCATCCCTACGGAGACGAAAAACACGGCGCCAAACAGGTTCTTTACCGGTTCCACCAAATGCTCAATCTGCTTTGCCCGGACCGTTTCCGCCAGGATAGACCCCATGATAAATGCGCCTAATGCGGCGGAGAAACCGACCTTTGACGCGAACAATACCATTCCCAGACAGAGTCCGGTGGCGACGATAATCAGCGTTTCGTCATTCAGGTAGTTCTTTAACTTTTTCAACAGGGTTGGAATCATATAGATGCCGACAATAAACCATACCAGGATAAAGAATACCAGCCGTAACAGGCTGCTTATTACTTCCGCCCCTGCAATCTTTTGGCTGACAGCCACGGTCGAAAGCAGCACCATCATCAGGATGGCCGCAAGGTCTTCCACAATCAGCATCCCGAAGACAATCCCCGCAAATTTTTGCTTTTGCAAACCCATATCGTTAAATGCCTTGATAATGATGGTCGTGGACGACATGGACAACATGCCTCCGAGGAAGATACTGTCCATCGCCGACCAGTGAAGTAATTGTCCGACAATGTACCCGATCACAATCATGGCGCCCATGTTAATGATCGTGGCAAGCGAAGAGGTGGCGCCTACCGAAATCAGTTTCTTAAAGCTAAACTCCAGTCCCAGCGCAAAAAGAAGGAAAATAACACCAATCTCCGCCCATATCTTTACATTCTCAAGATCCGCAATCGAGGGTATCCACGAGACAAACGGCCCGGCAATAAACCCTGCAACGATATACCCCAAAACAACCGGTTGTTTCAGAAACTTAAACAGGATCGTGGCGATGCTTGCCGTAATCAGAATCAACGCCAGATCACCGATAAAATCAGGTAAATGTCCCATAAATTTTCTATTATCGCACGCTATTTTGAACAGGAAATCAACGCATTGACAGGCGTTTTAATTAATATATTGAAGTATTTCCTTTACCTGTTCGACAGGAATACCCGTCAATTCAGCAATCTCTACGGCATTCTTGCCTTTGCTGACATATTTTATTATTGACAGTACTTCCTGCCTGCCTTCTCTTTTGGCATAATTTGCAACGTTTCTTACGTCGTTGTATTCTAAAATACTTTTGTTATAGGTTTCCATTTCTTTCTGTGTTAAACTGTCTTTTCTTGCTATACGAAATAATCTCTCAAATATTCGCCCCTGTACTTCAGGAGGCTTGCCATATTTGCTCTTTTCTCTCGACAAAGATAGTAAAAAAAAATTATATACGGCCGCCCAACGCCGGTAAAAAAATGACATGCCCATATTCTGCCGCAAAATGAATCACTGCATGGGTGTGTTTTTGAGTAATTTAAGCGATTATCGCGCCAATCCTGCCTGCGGTCTGCCGGACGATATGCCCTGGATTTCCGTCAGACCCGGCCATGCGGACGAACGGAGAGGCGCCATTTCGGAAACCCTACGCATGAAAATACCATAAAAAAGGTATTTCGCATCTCCCGTAAAAGGCGTACTTTTGCATAAATTTTAAGGACAATGAGTAAGAGAGACTATCTGTTATCAAATGCGGGAGCGCAAACAAAGGCTATCCACGCCGGGGAATATCCCGATCCGGTGACACGCGCTTCGTCACCCAATTTAGTGATGTCCACTACTTTTGTGACGGATGCCGACACCGGTTTTTCCGTCGAGGGGATGGAAGAGAACGATTCGTGGGTTTATACGCGCTGGGGAAATCCCACGCTTCATCAGTTAGAGGAGAAATTAGCGGCCCTGGAAGAGGTCGAGACGGCGGTTGTTTTTGCCAGTGGAATGGGCGCTATCGTCGCGTTGCTGTTTCACCTGCTCAAAGCCGGAAGCCATGCGATAATAAGCGATGTCGCATACGCCGCTTTGGCCGAGATTACCAACGAGATGATACCGGACCTGGGCATCGAGATAACCAAAACAGACACGTCCGACCTGGAAGCTGTGCAAGCCGCCATACGCCCCAATACGCAACTGATTTACACCGAAACGCCCTGCAATCCGTTGCTGCGGCTTACGGATATTGCCGCCATTGCCGGTATTGCTCATCGTGCGAATGCAAAATTAGTCGTCGATTCGACCTTTGCCACGCCTGCCGCCACCAAGCCTTTCCATTTAGGCGCCGATTTCGTTATTCATTCGCTGACCAAATATTTAGGTGGCCATGGCGATGCGTTGGGTGGCGCTGTCCTGGGACGTAAAACAGACCTTATGCCGTTGCGTAAAAAGACCGCGGTTCGTCTGGGCGGCGTGTTAAGTCCGTTTAATGCGTGGCTGATAATAAGGGGAATCGCCACCTTTCCGCTCCGTATGCGCGTACATCAGGAGAATGCTCTGAAGGTAGCCGCTTTCCTGGAGCAGCATCCGAAAGTGAAACGGGTGATTTATCCCGGTTTACCCTCTCATCCGCAATACGAATTAGCCGTGAGGCAGATGAAGAGCTTTGCAGGAATCATTACCTTTCAGGTGGAAAACGGCCGGGAAGAAGCCCGACGGCTGGCCGGGAAACTTCAGGTAATCCATTATGCCGTTTCGTTAGGGCACCATCGTTCCCTGATCTTTTATTTAAGCAGCGAAGATTTGTTGCAGTCCTCGTTCAAACTCGCCACCCCGAAGCAGGTGGATTCATGGAATACCTTCGCCGGAAAAGGAATCTTCCGCCTGTCCGTCGGCTTAGAAGATGCAGACGATTTGATTGCAGACTTAAAACAGGCGCTGAAAGAATAACGATTACGGTGCACGGGGCAAAAAGGGGTACAGGGTGCAAGGTGCAAGATGCAAGAAGGGTGCACGGTGCAAAGGTGCACGGTGCACGACGCGGGGTGTTCAAATCGTGCACCGTGTACCGTGAACCCTGCACCCTTTGCCTTTCGCCCTTTACCCTTTACCTCTCCCCCGTTCTTGCGTTGCCGCCGCGTTAGCGGTGCAATATTGGTAGCCGTGGCGTTTTAACCCACGGAAAACGGATGTTCGGAAGACGCCGGCGCCGCGTAGTGGCGCAATCTTGAATGGACGTCTTCCCCGTGCCGTTCAAGATTGCGCCGCTGACGCGGCGCTGTTTTCTTTCGCGCATTTCTTCCCGTGCGTTAAAACGCACGGCTACCAGGATTATGCCGCTAACGCGGCTTTTCGCCCGCCCTTGCGGCGGCGCCTTCTTCGGCACGCTCCCGCGTTGGGACGAGGTTCATACCTCGTCCCTGCTATCCCGGCAGGTTCTACCTGCCCATTGTCCTGAGATGGAATCTCAGAGGATAGGCCAGCCGAGATGGAATCTCGTCTGAACAGAGGGCAAAAGGGGCAAAAGGGGTGCAGGGCAAAGGGTGCAAGGTGCAAGAAGGGTGCACGGTGCAAAGGTACACGGTGCACGACGCGGGGCGATCAAATCGTGTACCGTGAACCCTGCACCCTTTACCCTTTGCCTTTCGCCCTTTACCCTTTGCCTCTCCCCCTTTGCCTTTCGCCCGTTCTTGCGTTGCCGCCGCGTTAGCGGTGCAATATTGGTAGCCGTGGTGTTTTAACCCACGGAAAACGGATGTTCGGAAGACGCCGGCGCCGCGTAGCGGTGCAATCTTGAATGGACGTCTGCCTGTGCCGTTCAAGATTGCGCCGCTGACGCGGCGCTGTTTTCTTTCGCGCATTTCTTCCCGTGCGTTTTAACGCACGGCTACCAGGATTACGCCGCTAACGCGGCTTTTCGCCCGCCCTTGCAGCGGCGCCTTC
>JAISJX010000107.1 GCA_031261145.1 Tannerella sp. | reverse complement strand
GCGGTTTGAATATTTAATACGCCGGCCGATGCGGACATGCGGGCTGTCTGGAAAATATCATCCGTCTGCCCGATGACAACCGACAGGTTTTCGATAAAATCCGACGAGAACCGGCTGATGTCCACCTGTCCGCTTTGGCAATCGCTGACGGCGATACCGTCGTAGTTGACCGCCGTATGCTGTGCGCCGAGATTGCGTACCGAAACGGTTTTCAATCCGCCAATGCCGCCGTAATCTTTGACCGTCACCCCCGAAAAGTAGCGGATGGCCTCCGACAGTTCCTGAATCCCTAACCGCTCCATATTCTGCCGGTTGATTACCTGCAACGGAGCCGTCTGCCGCATCACGGCGGGGCGCGCTTTCTCCGTCACTTCCACGCCGGGAAGCGTCCTTGTCAGTATCGTATCCGTTTGTTGCGCCCGGATTCCCGTATATGTGCAAATACATATACTTATCAGGCACAAACCTTTCCGCCAAGTTCTCTCTCTCGTATTCATTTTCTCCTGCAACTATTTTGATTAGTCGAAAAAACGAACAGGCAACCCAATGCAACACTGATTTCGCCGGACGTAAAAAAACGACTAACATTCCTGTATTCCAAACACTTTAACCCCGAAAGTGTTATCACATAAATACTGGCAGGTTTTCTGACTTGTTCTTCCTTCGCCGGCCGCCTTCCCAACCTCCCGGAGAGGTCAGTGGCATAAGAAAAGCCGAGGTATCAAGAACATACAGCTGCGGGTACAGTTCCGGATTTTCACCGGATTCCCTTTTACTAACTATCTACGAATATAGATAGTTACACCATCATTTGCCGACAAAGGTAAAGAAAAAGGAGTATATAAAACCGATAAAGGCGATTTATTTGCAGTTAATTATTGTAAAGGCTACGGAGAAGCCTGATTTCATCCGCATAGCCGTCCAGTTCATTCGGCGTTTCCAGATTAAACGGCAAATTCCGCAACGAAGGATGGTTAATGATTCGTGTAATCGCTTCAAGACCGATATTTCCCGCCCCTATTTTTGCATGGCGGTCTTTGTGCGAAGCCATCACATTCAGACTGTCATTCAGGTGGATGGCATGCAAACGTCCCAATCCGATAACCCGGTCGAAGCGCTCCAGCACGTCGTCCAAATGATTGACAATATCATATCCTCCATCAAAAATATGGCAGGTATCCAAGCAAACGCCCAGATGGTCGCTCAGCTCTACCCGGTCGATAATCGCACGCAATTCCTCAAAGGTGCGGCCAATCTCACTGCCCTTTCCGGCCATGGTTTCCAGCAAAACGGTCGTACGCTGTTCCGGCTTCAGTACCTTATTCAACAGCTCGACAATCAGTTCGATACCGGTCTCGACGCCCTGCTGCACGTGGCTTCCGGGATGGAAATTATAAAAATTACCCGGCACATATTCCATGCGCCGCAAATCGTCCGCCATCGTTTCAAAGGCGAACTCCCGAATCCTCGCATCCGCCGCCGAAGCGTTCAGCGTATAAGGCGCATGGGCGACAAGCGATGAAATATCATTTTCAGCCGCCAAAGTAAGGAAAGCCGCAACATCCTTTTCATCAATGGCTTTAGCGCTACCCCCACGCGGATTACGGGTGAAAAACTGAAAAGTATTCGCTCCAATACGAACCGCATCTTTTCCCATAGCCAAAAAGCCTTTCGATGCAGATAAATGACAACCGATTCTAAACATACTATTTTAATTTTATCTTAATGAACAAATTGAACAATCTCACACGTTTCATCCTTCCCAATGGTCTGAATGGTATTGAACATATCCTGATATTTTAGCGATATATACCAAATATAGCGATGTACATTATTAATATATAGACCCGTGTTTTGAGTCGGATCGGTTCTGAGTTTTGCAAGCAACAGGTAATCAATCTGATTAGCTATTAAAAATTGAGCCATTGCTTCCGGATTATAAATACGGTAATTACCGATAGTATTACATTGTTTTAGAATATCATCGCAATCAAAGGTATAATTCATTTGATGCTCTTCAAACAAATGAATCACCGTTTCCAATTCATCATTAGGTATGGCAAAGACACATAAAGCGTTCGTTGCTTGTCCATTGATAGAGAATTGATTCCTTGTATTCAGAATATACCGTATCGGTTCCCCATTGAGCGTGCTTTTTGAAATATCTGCAATGACATTGGTTCGCTCTTCCGTTTTATTGGCGAAGAATGACACTAACTCTTCCATCGGAGCAGTCTCTGCACCTTGTATTCCGAAGAAATCACGCCCTGTATAAACTTTTGACATAGTAGGTTTACGACTGGCGATTACGGCATTCTTATCTAAATTTTTTGCCGCCCATTGACTTGCTTTCATGAAATTTTCCCAATCAGGCGTATATCCATAAAATGTGTCGCCAAGTATGTTTTGTTGCAATACAGGTACATTTCGTCCAATCCGGTTCTTCGTAATCGAAAGTGTTCCAACACATAAAACGATCAAAAGAATGGGATAGATAAAGAAAGCTTTCCGTAGCATTTTCAGTTGAAACAAATAACAAATACCGCCCAATAAGAAAAGTAAAATATACGGGTAATAAATCATAATCAGACGGTCTTGCGCCCAAGAGGATTGTAGTAATACAAAGCTGGCGAAATTCATCACGCCAACATAAAGCCCGATAAACAGCAATGTTTTATCTCGCTTAAACAGAACAGTAATCAGACACCCAACGAACAAAACATACATTCCAATGGTTCGTGCAGAATTAATATCCATATAATTACTGGGTATTTCAGCAATCAGTCCCATAAATTGATATAAGAAATTGGATATGTATCTTTGCGAATTATCTATGAAACGGGTGATTAGGCCGGGCAAATCTTCCAAACCGCCATTGGGGTTATAAACATCCTTCGC
Organism: Tannerella sp.; assembly: GCA_031261145.1. The sequence continues at coordinate 45 of JAISJX010000107.1, read as the reverse complement.
CAAAAGGCGTCCGACGCCATAAGCCGCGCCTGCATCAGGCCAAAC
>JAISJX010000003.1 GCA_031261145.1 Tannerella sp. | reverse complement strand
CGCTTGATATGGGCTTTATAGTCAGCATCACTGCGGTGGTGGTTTCGTTTGCAGTATGCGCCACCATCGGCATCTTTTTCGGATGGTATCCCGCCAAAAAAGCGGCAGCACTCGACCCGATAACGGCGCTGAGGTATGAATAATGCCGATGTCTAATATTACAGTCTCGTCAATACTTATACATTCATATAAAAGGTGGTAAATGTAAATTTTTCCTCTCAAAATTTGGGCGGTTGCCGGAGATGTTGTATCTTTGTTTTCCAGTAATAATCAATTAAAAAATAAGTATCATGGCAGATGTTAAAAGATTATACAGATCGAGTGAGGATAAGATGATTGCAGGCGTTTGTGCGGGGATTGCGGAGTATTTCTCGCTGGACCCGACGCTGGTACGTATCGGATATATTTTGTTGAGTATCTTCACCTTTTTTTCCGGGGTGATAGCTTATTTGATTCTGTGGATTGTGATTCCCCGGAAGCCGTTTAGCAATGGATTTTAAGATTGTTTCACCCTATAAACCTACAGGAGACCAGCCGGAGGCCATCAAGGCGCTTTCGGATGGGATAAAATGCGGCGTTCCTTACCAGACCTTGTTGGGCGTGACCGGTTCGGGAAAGACATTCACCATTGCTAATGTGATTGAAGAAGTGCAGAAACCGACGCTGGTTTTGAGCCATAACAAGACGTTGGCCGCCCAATTGTATAGCGAGTTCAAAGGTTTTTTCCCGCATAATGCGGTGGAATATTTTGTCTCGTACTATGATTATTATCAGCCGGAAGCCTATCTGCCGACAACGGATACGTATATCGAAAAAGACCTTTCCATCAACCAGGAGATTGATAAGTTACGCTTGAAGACGACGGCTTCTTTATTGTCGGGGCGGCGGGATATAGTGGTCATATCGTCGGTTTCCTGCCTGTATGGCATGGCGAATCCGACCGATTTTGCGGAGAAAGTCGTTTATCTTGAGCGGGGGATGAAAATTCAGCGGGATAAGATGCTCCGGTTGCTCGTTGATGCCTTGTATGTGAATAACAAAATTGATTTTAATAGCGGCAGTTTCCGTGTGAATGGGGATACGGTGGATATATTCCCGTCGATTGAGAGTTTTGACGGTATGGCGTATCATGTTGAGTTTTGGGGAGATGAGATTGAACGAATCGCGTCTTTCAATCCCCTGACGGGACAGGAATACGATGAACAGGACGATTTGAATATCTATCCGACGAATCTTTTTGTGACGACACAGGAACGCATTCACACGGCCCTTGGTCAAATCCATGTTGATTTAGGGGAGCAAGTCGATTTCTTAAAATCGTGCGGCAAACATCTTGAAGCGAAACGGTTAGAGGAGCGTGTGTCGTTCGATTTGGAAATGATTCAGGAGTTGGGGCATTGTGCGGGAATTGAAAATTATTCCCGTTATTTAGATGGAAGACAGGCCGGGGAACGCCCATTTTGTTTGTTGGATTATTTCCCGGACGATTTTATGGTGGTGATAGATGAAAGTCATGCCACAATCCCCCAGATACGGGCGATGTACGGGGGAGACCGGTCGCGAAAAGTGACGTTGGTAGAATATGGATTCCGTTTGCCGGCAGCGATGGATAACCGCCCATTGACGTTTGATGAGTTTGAGGCGCACATTACCAATGCGATATATGTGAGCGCTACGCCGGCAGAATTTGAGCTGGCAAAGAGCGAAGGGGTGATTGTGGAGCAGGTGATTCGTCCGACAGGACTGTTAGACCCTGTGATTGAGGTGCGTCCGAGCTTGAATCAGATTGATGATTTGATGGAAGAAATCACACAACGGGCTACCTTGGATGAGCGCGTGTTGGTGACCACGCTGACCAAACGCATGGCCGAAGAATTGACCGCCTATTTGGGCCGGATGGAGATTCGCTGTAATTATATCCACAGCGATGTGGAAACATTGGAACGTATCCAGATTATGGACGATTTGCGGAAAGGATTGTTTGATGTGCTGATAGGAGTGAATCTGTTGCGTGAGGGGTTGGATTTGCCGGAAGTGTCGTTGGTGGCGATTCTGGATGCTGATAAAGAGGGTTTTCTCCGTTCGCATCGTTCGCTGACGCAGACGGCGGGAAGGGCTGCCCGCAATGTGCATGGAAAAGTGATTTTTTATGCAGACAAGATGACCGAAAGCATGCAGAAAACAATTGACGAAACCAATCGCCGCCGCGAAAAACAGTTGGCTTACAATGAGAGACAAGGTATAACGCCTACCCAAATAGTAAAAAATACCGTTTCCCTCTTAGGCGAAAGGCAGTTGAAACCGGCGGAAGAATATGCGTATGTGGAATCTAAGCAAACCATGGTGGCCGATCCGGTTGTGCAATATATGAGTCGTCCGGAATTGGAAAAAATGATTGAACGGACGAAAAAACAAATGACGGAAGCCGCGAAAATACTGGAATTTTTAGAAGCGGCGCAGTTCCGGGACGAAATGTTGAAATTGCAGGAATTATTGGATACAAAAAAATAGAAGTGATGAGAATACGTATTTTATTGTTAAGCGCTTTGTTGGTCGCTTGCGGCTGCAAAGGACGGACTCCGGCGGAACAAACGGACGCAAAGCCCTTGGCCGCATTGATTTATTGTACGGACGAAGACCGCCTTGTGTTTGACCGTTATATCCAAGCAATGTCGTCGAAAAAGAATCTCCCGTTAGGAGACCTTATTGTGGAGACGGCGCGATTCTTTTCGGATGTTCCTTATGTGGCTTCTACGTTGGAACGGGAACCGGAAGGCTTGGTTATCAACCTCCGGGAGATGGATTGCACTACGTTTGTGGAAAATGGAATCGCATTGGCCTACACGATGAAAGACCCTCATCCTTCGTTTGATACGTTTTGCCTCTACCTGCAGCGGTTGCGGTACCGGGACGAGACCATTCGCGATTATACCGACCGGCTTCATTATTTTTCCGACTGGATAGTTGAAAACGGACGGAAAGGGTTTGTTGCAGATGCAACTCAGCAGATTGGCGGCGAACCATACCGTGTCAATCTTTCTTTTATGTCCACTCACCCTGACAGTTACCGCCAGTTAACGTCAAATCCGGAATGGATTCGGAGCATGCGGGAAAAAGAGCAGGAAATCTCAGCCCGCGAAACCTACGCGACGATTCCGGCCAAACAGATTGCCGAATGCGAAAAAGGGATGAAAAGCGGTGATATTGTCTGTTTTGTAACGAATATAAAAGGATTGGATATTTCGCATGCAGGTTTTATCTGTGTGAAGGGAAATAATGTGCGGTTTATTCATGCGTCGTCTTCTGCGAAGAAAGTCGTAGAATCCACCTCTTCGCTAACCTCTTATGTGAATGGCGTCAAGACGATTACCGGCGTTATGATTATACGTCCGCAAAAGCCCTGACCGGGGTGTTGAACCGTCAAAAAAGCGCCCAAAAAAGGGCCGTTAAGGATGCGAAAGTTCATTTTTGTTTTTTTTATAGTAATATTTATCTAAATTATTAGTTGGATATATTACAAAAATAGTGTACTTTTGTGCTGTAAAACTATGTTTTAAAGCAGGTGTGGTAAAACAAGGGAAAAAAGAATTTGATATATCAGCCAGTTTATCAGAAGTTTGGCGTCTGATGACTGAAAAAGAGAGGGAGATTCTTCGCAGCAATTCACGAATCCAACATTTCAAACGGAATGAGACGATTTATCAGGAAGGCGATGAACCCACCTATATGATGTGTCTGCTGAAAGGAAAAGTAAAGATTTCAAAGCAAGGTGTGGGAGGCCGTAGTCAGATTATCAGGGTGATTAAGCCAATCCAATATTTTGCCTACAGGGCATATTTTGCACAAGAGTACTATCTGACAGACGCCTCAGCTTTTGAGGCATCGACGGTGTGTATTATCCCGATGACAGTCGTAGAAGCCTTGATTACAGCCAATTCAAAATTAGCCTCCTTTTTTATTCGTCAACTCTCGATTGATTTGGGTATAGCCGACGAACGGACGGTCAACCTGACGCAAAAGCATATCCGTGGCCGCCTGGCCGAATCTTTGCTGTTCCTGCGCGACAGTTATGGCTTGGAAGAAGACGAGGCTACCATCAGCATCTATCTTTCACGCGAAGATTTAGCCAATCTCTCCAATATGACTACTTCCAACGCGATTCGTACGTTGTCAAACTTTGTCAACGAGCACATTATCGCATTGGACGGACGAAAAGTGAAAATTATCGACGAAGAACGATTGCGGAAAATCAGCCGGTTAGGGTAAAAAAAGAAATTATTCTAAAAAGCGTTGTTGGGAGTTTTAATAAGTTTGTGAATGAATTAAATGAAGACAGTAACCCTGTATTACTAATGGTGACATTGAAATAGAACACTATTATAAATTGAATCCCAATGAAATATATCATAAATGTAATAGTAATTGCAGTCTTGATTTCATCTTGTCATCACGCAAGCGTTGAAAATGATAAAAATGTGATAGATTTTGAATCTGAAATAAATAAGAAGCATTATACGGTTCAGAAACTAAGTGATTATGCCGTGTCACTTGATTATATTCCATTGGAAAATAAGGATGAATCGGTATTGAAATATCCTTTTGTACATTCAATTTATGGAGATAAATGCTTTTATATCTATGATTCAGATAAATTATTGAAATTTGATTCATCAGGAAAATATCTTTGTGAAATCAGCCACAGAGGGCAAGGGCCTAAAGAGTATATCTATATTTGGTCGATGGATATGTTCCAAAATAAGTTGTATCTCAAAAATCATGCTCTATCGGTTTTGGTTTACTCTGCCAAAGGCGAGTTTTTGTCAAATACACGAATAAATAGAGAGGATTTTGAAAATAACCTTCCTTATCATTTCTGTGTGATTGATTCGGGACAATATGTTTTTGATTTAACGGGCTATGATAAAACATGTATGCTATCGTTTTCAAACCTGACATCTCATTTGCTTATTCCGGACAGGACGGTTATAAAAAACAAGAATACTAATTCATACTCAATTGACATGCAATTATATCGTGTAAAAGATCAAATTCATTTTTATGATCCTGTTGCCGATACGATTTATAACCTGAATAAAAATTCAGGTATTACTCCTGAACATGTCTTTAATTATGGGGAATACAAGATGCCAAGGGATGACAGTCAAGTGGTTAATCGCATTAGAGCAAGCGCCCTTTCAGAAACGGATAATTACATCTTTATGACTTTCCATTTCGGTAATTTTGCGCCGGAACCATTTCCAATAACGAGGATCATAGAAGGACAAGAATATAAGGGCGAAAACAGGACTGTTTGCACCATCTTCGATAAAAAAAAGAGGGCGTTACATTTAATGAAACAACCTATACCCCGGGAACTTGGATTATACAATGACATAGATAATGGGATTATTTTCTGGCCGGATGTAATTTCTGTGGAAGGGGATGAAATGGTGATGTTTTGCCCTGCCGATAAATTTATAGAAACATATAAAAAACAAAATAATCCACCGGAAAAAGTGAAAGCAATATTACAAAGCATAAATGAAGAAAGCAATCCGGTTGCGATTGTTGCAAAATTGAACTATTAATAGAAAAAACCAGCTATCCTCTTTTCAGGGCTTCGTTGAATAATATTTTGCCCACAGATTATTTTTATAGCCTTTCAACGCTTCCTGAAACAGGTTTTTAGCTTTATCATCATCTCCTTTCAATTTATAAGCCAGCGCTTTGAGATAGTACGCATTGGATATCGATTTATAGGCCAGGGCAGCT
>JAISJX010000405.1 GCA_031261145.1 Tannerella sp. | reverse complement strand
TCGAAATCAATATATGTATTTGCCATAATGACGGATAATTTGTTTGTGCAAAATCAATCAAAAATTCAATATTGCACCGCTAACGCGGCGCTTTTCTTTTCAAACATATTGTTTTCCGTGGGTTAAAACACCACGGCTACCAATATGTTGCCACTAATGTGGCAAAGTAGGTTCGCGTTCGTCGTAGAGAAAACTTTCAAAAGAAATATCTTCGTCCACATCGGGCCAATGAATACCGGAATAAGACAGGCGGTAATTTTTCCGCTGTTCTTCCGAAGCATATTGCAACCGCTGATACCATAAAAGCGATTGCCATAATTCCTTTCCACCATCGGTCTGAATGAAAATTTTATTATCATCAAACCATAATTTGGTGATTTTCATTTCTGTTTCCATATTAGTCATCTTTTGGTGGAAAAGATTTTTTCCATTCCGCGATAAAATTTTCCTTGTTCTCTTCGATAATACTTTCCGCCAGTCGAATATCCTTTGGTTTCAAACCATGGTTATATACGAGAACGACATCGGTTTCAATTTCAAATTTAGCTTCGCCGTCTCCATTTTCAACATGGATATGGATAGGTTTATGGTCTCTCAGATAGAAGTAGAACCGCAATCCGAATAAAATTAATAGTGTCGGCATATTTTTCAGATTTATAATTATAGCACAAAGATAAGTTATTATTTTATAACCTGCAAATAGAATAAAAAGATTCTCAAGATAAAATCCGCCTAACGCCGTTTTCGTCCCTGCAATCTTTGAATTATAGAATCCTTGAACCTTTGAATTTTCATAATAAATCTTAAACTTTCACCCTCCGATAACGGATTTCTTCGCCCCAACTGTATTATAAGTGTATGGAGAAATATGATTACATCAGACTGTTTGAGAAGTATCTTGACAAACAAGCGACTTCGGACGAAGTGAAGCTTCTGATTGAATGGCTCAAAGAAGATGACGCCTTCAACCAGTGGGCGGATGAACTATGGATTGCCGCGCCGGAAGAAATAGACCCCATTCGCCGGGAAGCGATATTCCGCCACATACAAGAGCGGATAAACAGGGAAAGCAAACCGGCGGCGCGGACGTATTCGTTGTACGGATGGCTGGTTCGTACCGCTGCGCTGTGGATACTGTTAATTACCACGGGAACGATGGGTACGCTCCTTTATTGGCAGTCGGCTGAACGGAAAGCTATGCAGGACACCACTTTCCTTGTCGAAAAAGGACAAAAAGCCGGTATCATCCTGCCCGACGGAACGAAAGCATGGATAAATTCCGATTCAAAACTGACTTATGGCAACGATTTCAACCGGAAGGAACGCCTGCTTCACTTAGAGGGCGAAGCCTACTTTGAAGTGGCGCCGAACCCGAAACGCGCCTTTATTGTCCAGGCCAACGGGCTGTCGGTGAAAGCGTTGGGAACAAGTTTCAACCTCAAATCATACGCTGACGAAATGCAGGTTTCAGCCGTACTGATGACCGGCAAATTGGAAGTGAAATCGGCTGACGATGAAATAATTCTGTATCCGAACGAAAAGATTATCTGGAATAGGCAAAGCCCGGCTTTGGAAAAGGAGCCTGTAGATGATGCCACAACGTATGCTCTATGGAAAAACAATGCGCTAAGTTTTGATGCGGAAACATTTGAAAATATCGCAAAGATACTGGAACGCCATTATAATACCCAAATCGTCTTTGAATCGGACGCTTTGAAAAAATACCGGTTTACGGGAACGCCGAATAATACCAGCCTCGAAAGTGTCTTGCAGATATTATCCCAGACTTCCCCGTTGCTGTATGAAATGAAAGACGGCGTGATTATTTTGCGCGAAAATGCGAAGCAGAAAACGTATTACGAGAGAGCTTTAAAATAGATGTCAAACACTAAATAATAACATAATGGAGAAAACATAGTAAAAAAACAACTGCCGAAACGGGAAATTCAAAGATTGCACGCTGATTCCGCGGATTTCAAACGCAGATGAACGCGGATTTTTAATTCATTTAATCTGCGAGAAAATCTATTCAATCTGCGAGAAAGGTATTCAATGATTTTTTCCCGTAAAAAAACGGGACAGCGCCGGAGCGCCATCCCGAACCGTGAATTTTAATTGCACAAGCGTATCTTGCAAGTAACATTGTGCGATCAGTAAACACTTAAAAAATTATACAAATGTATGGAAATTAAATGTACGGGGAAACATTTCCCCATCAAAAAACAACGTTTTTTATTTATTGGGTTCGTATTGTTCTTTCTATTCGTATCAAACAGCGCATTTTCCCAGGTATCGGTCAATGTGCAAAACCAGCCGATACGTCAGATATTAAAGGCCATCGAACAGACGTCCGGTTACAAGTTCTTTTATAACAATGACCTTGTGCAATTAGACAAAGTAACCTCCTTATCCGTCTCCAATGCCTCCGTCGAATCAGTTATGGAGAAATTGTTGAGTAACACGGATATTACATTCCGGAAGGATGAAAACAACTTGATTGTACTCACCCTGAAAGCAGCCGTTCCTGTCGCCTCCGACAACAAACGGAAGATTACAGGCTCCGTAACCGACGAGAAAGGCGAAACGGTTATCGGCGCCAGCATAGTCATCAAAGGGACAACCGATGGTATCATAACAGATATGGACGGGAAATTCAGTTTGAATGTATCGCCGGGGGCTACGCTGGTCATTTCTTACGTCGGGTACAACACGCTGGATATTCCTGTCGGTAACCAAACCAGCCTGAACATCGCGCTAATCGAAAATACGCTGGCATTGGAGGAAGTAGTGGTAGTTGGTTACGGTACGATGAAGAAAAGAGACCTCACCGGCGCAATCACCCAGTTCAAAACGGACAAGATTGAGAAAGAAAAACCGGCCACCGTGCAAGATATTCTTCGCGGTAACCTGCCCGGATTGAATGTATCTGTCGGTACAAACGCTAAAGGTGGCGGTGACATGCTTGTCCGCGGGCAACGCTCCCTGCAAGCCAACAATTCCCCTTTGCTTGTCGTGGATGGACTAATTTTCTTTGGCGAATTATCCGAAATCAATCCCGCGGATATTGACCGTATAGACGTACTCAAAGATGCCGCTTCAGCCGCAGTATATGGCGCCAAATCCGCCAATGGCGTCATAATCATTACTACGAAGAAAGGTATTACGCAAAAACCGGTCGTCCGTTTCGACGCCAGTGTGGGAATAGCTACGCCGGGACCTGCCACTCAAAGAGCGCCTGATGCGGAATCATTCCTGAAATTCCGTGAAAACTCATACAATAGCTGGTCGTTATTCAAAACACCCTGGGCTTACGCTAAACCTACCCCTGAAAACTTGAATAAGTATGGCAAAACTTTAGCAGAATGGTCTGCGTTCGACGGTAAACAAGGCGACCCTGAAGATATATGGTTACAGAGGCTAAATTTGTATGATGTAGAAAGGAATGCTTATTTCAATGGAAAAACGTATGACTGGAATGACGCTACCTACCAGACGGGGTTCCGTCAGAATTACAACGTCAGCCTGTCGGGTATGAGTAACCTTTTTAATTATTATTGGTCGATGGACTATTCTGATAATGATGGCGCTATTGTAGGAGATATGTACAAAGCCTACCGTTCAAACCTGAAATTAGACGCAACGGTTACAAATTGGTTGACTGTTGGGACGAATGTAAATTTCCAACACAGGATTGAGGAAGGATTACCTGTAGCATGGTTCCAGCAAATCTTTCAGAACTCTCCGTATGCTCTGCCGACAGATGACGATGGCAATCTCGTCAAATATCCGGCTCCAAACCAGGAAAGTACCAATACAGCCTTTGACAATCAATACAAAGACATGTATAACAGAGGATGGATTTTTAATACTTCATTCTATGCGAAGTTAACCTTGCCTTACAATTTTACTTATCAGGCGACATTTGCTCCGCGTTTTTACTGGTATCAAACGAGGTATCACCAATCGTCACAGAATCCATACTGGGGAGATAACGGAATGGCGCAACGATCCACAAATCAATTGTACGATTGGCTGTTTGACCAGGTCATTACGTGGGACAAAACATACGTCGATAAGCATCATTTCGTCGTTACGTTGATGCAGGGAGGCGAAGAACACCGGAGTTGGTATGATATTATCACTGCAAGAGATTTTTCTCCAACAGATGCACTGGGGTATCATTTCGTTGGCGGAGCCAATATGGCGAAAAGTTCTGTCGGCAGCGATGATACGCACAGTACAGGCGATGCCCTGATGGGCAGACTGTTCTATGCGTTCGACAACAGGTATATGCTTACAGCCTCTATTCGTCGCGACGGCTATTCGGCATTCGGCATGTCACATCCGCGCGCTACATTCCCGTCTGTTTCGCTGGCTTATGATTTCAGCAAGGAACCATACTTCAAATGGTCGCCGATGAACAGTGGTAAACTGCGCCTGTCGTGGGGCAAAAACGGAAACCGCGACATCGGTATCTACCAGGCATTATCAAACCTGACAACAGGTTCGGGAAAGTATGTATATGTTGAACCTGCTTCCGGCGCAGTGCGGG
>JAISJX010000403.1 GCA_031261145.1 Tannerella sp. | reverse complement strand
ACTGCTGTCTCCATTAATCGAATTAAGACCGCGAATCCGTATCTGCATGTCTTCACCCGGAAGACCGCTCGTATTTTGCGCACGCACCCCGGCCAATTGTCCGGCCAAGGCATCGCTCAACTGGGTGATAGGCCGTTCGGTAATGGACTCATTTCCGATTTTCGATACTGAGCTGGTCAGGTTCGATTTCTTTACCGTACCGTATCCGATGACCACCACTTCTTCGATTTGCTGGGAGTCTTCGTTTAAGCGAACATTGATTGTCCGCTGGTCCTTCACGGCTACTTCCTGTGTGGCATACCCGATGTACGAGAATACCAGTGTCGCATCCCTGCCGGGTACGCTGATGGAATAGTTTCCGTTTATGTCACTGATTACTCCTGTCGTTGTTCCTTTTATGCTGATATTTACCCCGGGCAAAGATTCGCCCGTTTCGTCGGTAACAAGACCGGATACGACTGTTCCCTGTGCGAAAATAGCGGCTTGCATAGCCACTAAATTACATAGAAACAATAGAAAAGTGACTCTCATGATTTTAGTTTTCTTCAAACTTGGAATAATTTTTTTTATTAATATGTGCATAATTTGAAAATTAAATTATTAACGTTTTTTTAAATAGATAATTTGTGTTCTCATGATGGTTTTTCTCCATCTTTTTTTTGATTTCTTCTGTTACGTTCATTTATTCATTTCCACCTCCTTACTGATTAGTTTATACTATTATTCTTAACTTTTATTTATATAATTTGTAAATATAAGCAGTCTTTTTTGATAAACAACAAACTTATATGTTAAATATTTTCGCGATTAATGTTTTTTATATTTTATGTCGTAAATTTAATAATTTTAGATGGGTTTGCAGGGTTAATATAAGTTCTCTACCAACACATTCCGTTCTTAACGGGACGGTAGCATGTTTTTTTATATTCTACCCATATTCTGTCCCGATGGGACATTTCAAGGGAACATAAACTTAACAGATTTATGTTCCCTGTAATCAAAAACCACTTTAAAAATATCCCGGATTTTGCTCTTCCACATCAGTACCTCTTAGTTTCAAGCGGCCAATATGTTTTTGCGGGACAGGATGCAGTTTATGATGCGCCCGGAGGCTGACAGCATCGCAATGATCGGAGCAAAGGCATTTTTACAGCTCCCATTATTATAAGCCCTAAGTTGTTACTTTTAGTATATTACAATCGGTGAATGCCAATTTTTCCGGTATCCGGACATTCAATCCCTGTGGTTTGATTGACCATTTAACCTTTGCGTTACTACCGATGAGCGATACGTTTTTCACTTTTCCGCGAAAGAGCGCTTTGTTTGCCAATGCGTCAATAACCAGTTCTTTCCCTGCCGGATTTCCGAAAATGTGGATATACAAAGTACGCCCGTCTTTGCTTTGTGTGAAGCGGTGGACATTGTAATCCCACGGTTCGGAAGTGACGCGGCGCTCGTTGAAATGACCGCCTTTGGATTCCCCGCCTTTCCCGAATGTCTTCCAGGGAGTGGTGCCGTAAATGGCTTCGCTGTTGGCATTGAGCCATTCGCCAAATTCTTCCAAAATAGCATATTGGTCTGCGGGAATACTGCCGTCGGCATAGACTGCCACGTTCAGTAACAAAGCGCCCCGTTTGCTGATGATGTCGATGAAAAGTTCCTTCAAACTCCGGGCGTCATGATGCAGGTTGTTTACGTCCACATCCTGTTTGTAGAACCAGTCTTCATTCATGGAAGTATCCGTTTGCCAGTATTCGTCAGCGATACCGTCGGCGATGCCTTTTTCAAAATCCAGTACGGTGCCTTGTTGCGGACTTTTTACCGTAACAATGGTTTGTATCGAACCGTTTCGTTTTTTGCTGTTTTCATACAGCTTTGCACAGGGGTCGATGGCGCATTCAGGGATTGAAGAATTGTCAAAATACAACATGTCGGGGCGGTAATTCTCCACTAATTCCATTAGACGCTGGCGGTATTCGGCTTTGAAATTCGGATAACGCGCCGAATACAATTGTTGTGGGTCAAGCCCTTCCCACCATTTGCCTTTGCCGTCGGCTTTGGTCAGGTTTCCGTCGTACAAATCGTTTTTTCGCGGGCCGTCCGGGTCGGTGTCGTAAGCAAAGTCGAAAAAGTCTAATCTATGTGCATGGGTACTTGCTACCCAGGGCAACTGATTACGGCGGGCGGCTTCTGCAAATTCGCCGAGGATATCGCGTTTGGGGCCTACTTTGGTCGCGTTCCATCCGTGTATCGAACTGTTGAACAAATCGTAATTATCATGATGGTTGGCCATAATCGCCACATATCGCGCTCCCCATTTTTTGAAGAGTTGCACGGTATTTTCTGCGTCGAATTTCTCGGCTTTCCAAAGGTTGCAAAGCTCTTTATAGCCGAAATCGGCTTGATGCCCGAAGGTCAGGCGGTGGTATTCCCAAGCTGCCGTCCCCCACGATTCTTTGGCTTTGCTGGGGTGCATATACAAATGGCGGGCATACCATCCGCCACCTCTTGCCGGAATTGTTTGAGGCCCCCAATGCAGCCACAGTCCATATTTGGCGTCCTTGAACCATTGCGGACATTTGAATTGCTGAAACACATTATCTTCCGAACCGGCGGTTGGAAGGTTGTTGTTTTGAACGCTTCCGAACATACGTTGCGGAACGATAAGTGAAGATGCTGCCAAAGTCGTACCTGCTTGCAGAAAACGACGGCGCGAAATATTTTTTAAATCCATACTTGTTTCTTTAGTGGGTTAATAATAAACATATTTACTGTTTTCTGATTTTTTAATAATTATACTTTTCCCGGACTGTGTGGGGCAGGCGTAAGACCTGCCCCTACAGTATCCTGTATCTGCTTAGGAGCAGTCATTTTCAAAAATATCCCGGATTTTGTTCTTCCGCATCAGTACCTCTTGGTTTCAAGCGGTCGATGTGTTTTTGCGGGATAGGACGCAGTTTATGATGCGCCCGGAGGCTGACAGCATCCGGATTCCATTTCGTCACGTACTCTTCCAGTTTTTCACAACGAACCAAGTCGCACCAGCGGTCTGTTTCGCCCAAGAGTTCACGGCCGCGTTCATCCAAAATAAAGTCGATGAAATTGCCTTGCAAGTCTGTTGCTTTCACCTCTATTTCCAGATAGGTGTCGTGTGCATCACCTTGTGCTCCACCTTCTTCCCTCCAATATTGCGGTATCTTTGTTTCGCCTTCATGCCATGCGGCGCGTTTGCGAAGTACATTGATATAGTCGGTAGCCGTCTGGAAATCACCCTTGCGTCCGGCAGCTTCGGCCGCAATCAGGTAAGTCTCGGCCAAACGCATCCTGACCCATTCGCGACCCCCTTCTACATCGCCTACGCCCAAGCGTAAAGGATCGAAATATTTCAGCAAAGGCGGATAATAACGGTTGTTCTGGCTCAGGTCGCTATGATTCCATGCAAAATACTTGTAAGGAAAAGTTTCCGTCGTGGGATTCAGACTGTAATAGATGGCTGTATCCCCGATGGCTAAAGGCGTCCCCGTCCTGTTGGCATAATAGACCCATTTGAAACTCTTATAGAAGCGGGAGTCGTTCTTACGGTCGAATAAGTCAAACATAACCTTTTCCGTTTCGCGATGGCGGCGATAAGGACGCCCGTTTGCCAGGTCCCTCACCAAACCGGGTTGATCTTCGTACCATGAACCCCAATAGAGGTGGAACGAATTACCGGCGCCGCGATAGACTGGGTCTGTTGTGAACTGCACTGAAAACACCACTTCTTTATTCCCCTGGTTGTTGATGTCCCAGAGTTGAGAGAAATTGTCCAGCAAGGCAAATTGACCGCTTTCGATAACCGTTTTAGCATATTTCAACGCATTATCCATATCCGTGGCTTGTTGTCCCCGTTGATCGGTGACGGCGCTACCACGTGTCAGGTAAGCCTTTGCCAACAAATGCGCGGCCGAATAGCGAGTAGCTTTCCCCGTCTTCGACGGTTTTTCCGGCAAATATTGGATTGCATACT
>JAISJX010000390.1 GCA_031261145.1 Tannerella sp. | reverse complement strand
TTCCTGAAAGATAGTCCCCACGTTGGTCATATTGAAATTTCCGCAAAGCGCAAGGTTTCGCGCCCGCCAGTTGTTCCTCCGCAAAAACGGATGGATATAGGAAAGTCCCGATTTTCCGGTCGTGCTGTAACGCAAGTGTCCCATATACAGTTCGCCGGCAAAAGGAAGATTGGCTTTAGCATAGATGGGGTCTTTCAGTTGTTCGCAGGGAGTTTCTTTGAAATGCCGGTAAACATCGTTGAAGACTTCGGTAATGGCGTCCGTTCCGACAGCCCGTTCACGAAACATATATTCGTTGCCGGCTTCGGCTTCCAATTTCACGCAAGCTAACCCGGCGCCTTCCTGTCCGCGGTTATGCTGCTTTTCCATTAACAAATAGAGCTTGTTGAGGGCGTACATCCATGAACCATATTTTTGATGATAATATTCTAACGGTTTGAGTAATCTTATCATCGCGACACCACATTCATGCTTTAATTCTTCCATTCGTCTTGAAGTTTATTAAATTGAGCGTACAAAAGTAGATACAAAAAAGATATTTTCCTTCTTAATAAAAAGAAAATGACTATAAAAAAAACGCATAAAAAAAGCGAACACTCTGACAGCGTTCGCTTTTAGTATTTGATTCACATCCCATCTTATTTTAAGAGAGTGTATTTACCGATTATGGGAAGTTCTTTTGCTTCACCTTTCGCAGCATTGATAATTCCTAATACCACTAATACGAAAAGCCCCAAATATACAACAAGGCTTAGAATAGATAGAATAGATGCAAGAAATGGAGCAATTAGAGCTAAAGTTATTCCTAAAATCAGGAAAACTACCCATGCTGCAATGTACACAATAAATAAGATAAGTCCTTGATTTGCATGAAAACGTGCAAACGGTGATTCTTTTGCTGCCAAAATAGGCACGATTACCAAAATTCCCAAATAAGCCAGGATCGCCATCAATTTGTTGTCCTGAGCATCTTTCGCGTCAACTGTTGCCATAATTTATTCTCCTATAGTTTAATTAATAATATAAATAAAATTTCTTTTCATTTTCATCGGTGTTTATCTTTGCGTTTCTAACACGGCGTAAAAATAACATATTCTTTTTTATAATTAAAGCCATTTGACAAATAATTTTTCGCATTAACTTTTTTTCTGTTTTACATCTATTTATTTACGTCAATTTCCAAGTTTCATCCCTTCAAAATATTATTTCTCTTCCCCGAACAAACTGCCGTAACGGTGATATTCATAAGCGATACTTTGTTCTTTCAGATAATGAAGCAACTCCAGACGGCCTTCGACCAGCGGTTTATCGCCGACGATATGTTTGCCGAGTTCGGATGCTTTCTGATAGAAAGCATCCGGTATTCCGGTCGAACAGGTACGCACACGCTCGTAAGTATCCATTTCTTCTATAAATGCCGGTTCGTCCTGCACTTTTAGTTTCGTATTCATCAATCCGGATGACGCTTTTTCAAGTGCGCCCTTCAGTTCATTCTCAGCCGAAAGACTTACCACCAAAGGCGTTTGAGCGATATTTGCCGCCATGATGACCAACAAAACATCCGCCAAATCATCATTCTTTCGGACACGGAATCCGACATTTTTCAACGGCAGATAACGGAACACGTTTTCTTCGCCGTAGATATGGCTGACGTCTTTTGCCTGCGAAAATTCATTTTTCCATGCTTTCTGATAATCGGTACAGGCATAGTTCAGGCGATTTTTCCCGGTTTCGTCCGGAATAAGTTCGTTCAACGGCGTCGAATTTTTCGCATTCGGGACTTCGCTTTCAGTAAACTGCACGAAGCAGGAAACATAATTCGGGCCACCGGCCTTGATGCCTCCGCCAAACGCCGAACGTTTCATACCGCCAAAAGGCTGTCGGCGCACAATTGCGCCCGTAATTCCGCGGTTGATGTAGAGGTTTCCGGCTTCAATGCTGTTCTTCCAAAGGGTTTGTTCCGCCTCGTTCAAGCTCTGTAAACCGGCTGTCAGACCGTATTCCGACGAATTGGCATACGCAATGCCTTGTTTCAGGTTATCAATGCAAACGACCGACAATAACGGCGCAAACAATTCTGTTTTGAATGTATAACTGTTTGGTTTCACGCCCCATTTCACGGACGGTTTCAGGATATATTTCTTCTCGTCCACAAATTCGGGCGCGACTAACCATGATTCGCCTTTTTCCAGGTGTTCAATGGCATAGTTCAATTTTTCGTTGTGATTATCAATCATCGGGCCTACCATATTCATCGTATCCCATACGCTTCCGGTGCGGAAGCTGGTTACCGCATCTCTCAGTTTCGATTTAAACGTCTTGTCGTTAAAGGTTTTCCTGTCCAATAGCAACAGGGAACACGCCGAACATTTCTGACCGGCATTGCTGAATGCGGACGAGATTACATTTAATATGGCATGGTCTTGGTCGGCATTGGCTGTCACAATGATAGCGTTCTTCCCGCCCGTCTCGGCCGAGAGCGGCGTGCGCGGACTGTTTTCCAACAAACGGAAAGCCGTATCGGTTCCGCCGGTCAGGATGACATGTTTCACCGACGGATGCGAGGTCAGATAATTCAACGATGAACGGTCGGCAGGACATACGACCTGTAACGCATCTTTCGGAACGCCTGCATCCCAGAAGCATTTAGCAAATTCCCACGCAACGGGCAAAGCCACCGTAGCCGGTTTCAGGAGAACCGTATTTCCTCCGGCAAGCGACGCGGCAACGCCTCCCACCGGAATGGCCAACGGGAAGTTCCAAGGCGGAATAACCAAAATAATTCCCTTGGGAGCGTAAGACACGGTCTTCAGTTCGTCGAAAGCCTTCATTGAGACCGGATAAAAGCGGCAAAAATCAGTTGCTTCGGAAACTTCTACATCGCCTTCAAAAAATGTCTTTCCGGTAATGGCCGCCATACATCCAATCAGGTCGCCCCGTTTGGCGCAAAGGTTCTCGGCTACCTGATGCAATATCTCATTCCGCTTTTTAAGGGGCGTTTTCCGCCAGTTCGAGGCGTCTTTTTCGGCTATGGTTATAATCTCTTTCACCTGTTCCAAAGACGATAAATTGGCTTCGCAAAAAGTCGCTTTATCGTCGCGGCTACGATCATGGTATAACTTTTTGTTTTCAGTAAGCACCTCCTTATCACCTATTTGAACTGGTACGACAAAATTTTTCTCATTCACGGTATCGCCCCATTTTTTCAGTACCTCCAACGCCCATTTCCTGTTTTGCGGCAAATCCAAGTCCGTATCGGGTTCGTTGGCAAACGTATTCAGATCGGTTACGGGGATGGGTTTCTTATTCCGGTCTTGCGTTCGGAAAGGTGTGGTATTTACCGTGTCTTTCAGGGCATAAGCCTGAAGGAACTGGTCGGAGAGGAATTTCCATTGTTTGCTGTCGAGCTTCAAACTGAAACTGTAGCTCAGGAAATTATCTTTTCCGGTATTTTCATCCAGACGGCGTACCAGATAAGAAATTGCATTCAGGAAATGTTTCGCTTTGACCACCGGCGTATAAAGGATGATCTGTTTTTGCAGACTTCGCATGACGCGCGGCAGGTTGTTCGCCATTCCTTCGAGCATCTCGAACGCAACGTATTGGCTTACCTTATTTTTTTCAGCCAGCAAATGAGCGTAAGCAATTGTGAAATAGTTATGTGAAGCCACGCCGATAGTGCAGACTTTCATATTTTCCGGGAGCAAGGCGGTATCCAAGATATGCAGATAGTTGGCATCGACTTCCACTTTGCTTCGTTGAACCGGATTCGGCCAGCCTTTCAGGGAGGAAACAATGCTTTCCATCTGCAGGTTAGCGCCTTTCACCAAACGCATCTTGATAGGAGCGCCTCCTTCGTCACACCGTTTTTTTGCAAAGTCAAGCAAGCGACGCTGGAAACCGGAAGCATCCGGGAGATAAGCCTGTACAACGATACCCGCCTGATAATTTTTGAATTGCGGGCGGCTCAGGACTTCCGTAAACACATCCAGCGTCAGTTCCGCATCTTTGTATTCTTCCATATCCAGATTGACGAATTTCGGTCGCATTTTGCCGTCCGAGTCCATATATGGATTATAAATAGCCTTCTGATAAACAGCCGCTACCAATTCGCAGAGTTCTTCTTTGTTTTGCGCGTAACTCAGCGGATGAATTTGCGCATAAATACCTGATAACTTAATTGAAATGTAATTAATATCCAGTTCTTCCAACGCTTTCAGATAATGCTCGTAACGATGATTGGCTTCCCCGTCGCCCAAAACGACTTCGCCCAACAGGTTTATATTTTGCCCGATGCGGCTTTTCCATCTGCCTGCCAAGTGTTTGGTCAGCTTCGGACGCTCTTCCGCAATGATAATCCTGTTCGTTTCGCTGCGCAGTTTCCATTTGAAAACAGGCATCGCAATCGTAGGAAACAGGTAACCGATAGCCATATAGGCTTTAATCAGAAAACGATCCGTACTGTTAAAGAAGTCGGGAATGCCGTATTCCTTGATAATTTGTTTCACACGCTTGTTCAACTTTCCGTTGTCGCGGATTTGGGATGATTCGTCCAGCATCCGCGTAAGGAATGTCTTGTATTCAGGAGTTTGAACAAGTGAAGCATACTTTTTCTGCTCCTTTTTTTCCTCAATGGTAAGTTCCGAATCCGCTTTCTTCTGGAAGTCTTTCGCCCATCCAATCACTTCATCAGGTGTAATAATTGTAGCCATAGTAATAAAATGTATTAAACGCTGTTTCCCTTAATATCTAATTCGTAAAACACGCAAATATACATATAAAATCGTTTGGTAGGCTCGGATTTGGCAAAAAAAAACAGTTACATTTTCACCTTCACCGGCGCTTTTTCGCCCGAATATTCTGCCTCGATTGAAAGATTTCCGGCATGTTCTCCAATGCCCAACCGACTAAGCTCTGGATATGAGGCATCAAACTAATACCCGATTCCGTAAGGCGGTATTCGACCCTCGGCGGCACTTCGGGATAGACTTTCCGTCTCACCAACCCGTCGGCTTCGAGCGAACGCAACGTGACCGTTAGCATCCGCTGTGACACATCCCCTATCGCATGGTCGATATCGCTGAAACGCATGGTTCCGTTGGCCTCCAAGGTCAGCAGCACCAAGAGCGACCATTTATTACCCAACCTGCTGACAACCGTCCGTATGGGACACTGTTTACTCGCAAAAAAAGTTTCCATTTTTTTTTCAATTTTATTGCTTTATCAATCAATATTCCGTACATTTTTGTTCGTATGTTACTCCTTTGTCCGTTCTTGCAGGATTCAATTACGACATGTACCTTTGCGATACAAAAGTAATCAAGTTTTTGAAAGACAAGATTATTTATTAATTTAATTTTTAGATTATGGCAAAAAAAACAGCAGTATTAGTAGTAAATCCGGTCAACGGATTTGGTTTGTTCCAGTATCTGGAATCATTTTTTGAGAACGGCATTCCTTTTAAAACGTTTGCCGTAGCCGGGACCACGCAGGTCAAAACAAATTCAGGCGTTGCCCTGCAAACCGATGATATTGTAGCCAACCTGAAAGGTCGCGAATCCGGATATGACGCCCTGGTATTCGCCTGTGGCGACGCGATGCCCAAATTCAGTGAGAACGCAGGCAAGCCCTACAATCAGGACATGACAGCCGTCGTAAAGGCGTTCGACGCTCAGGGTAAAATCATTATCGGCCATTGTGCCGCCGCTATGATGTTTGATGCGATCGGCGTCGGAACAGGGAAAAAAGTCGCCCTGCACCCCTACGCCAAGCCCCACGTGAAGAATGTCGTCGGTACCGGCACAGAGTATGAGATTGACGGCAATCTATACACCGCCCAAACCGAAAACCACCTCTGGACGCTTATGCCCAAAGTGATAGATGCGCTGAAATAAGGGGGGTATTGCCGGAATGATGACACTAAAATTCAAGGATTGTTGGCCGTCATTACCGGCGTCAGGCGGATTTGCAATCCGCCTGATTGCATTTTTCGGATTTTTGGAATTAGTAATTTTGTATAGATATAGAATTATGGGTTTGGTTCTATGAGACAGATTTATCTTTACAGACAAACGGATGAAATGTCCTGTTTGAAGAGCGGTTTTAATTCGGTGAAGCCGGAAATTGTCACATCGGCTTCGGTTTCGTCGCCGGTAGATTCTTTCCAGCCGGTATTTTTTAACCAGACTGTTTTGCAGCCGATGGAGCGGGCCGGAAGAATGTCTTTGTCGTAGGAATCGCCAATCACGACGACTTTGTCGGCAGGCAGTTGTAAGCGTTCCACGCCCAGCCGGAAAATCTGCGGGTCGGGTTTGCGAATGCCGACAACAGCCGATTCGATGATGCCGGGAAAAAAGGCGTCTAACCGGAAATCCTTCAATACGGAAGTGATATTTCCGTAAAAGTTGGAAACCAGCACAAGGGGATAACGTTCCGACAGCTCTTCGATGATCGGGCGCGCGTGTTCGACAGCAATCCGGGCGGACGCATAACAACGATCGGCGATGCGGCGTTTCCATTCGGACAGAGGCGCGTTTTCCGGTAAAAAACGCCCGTCGTTCAGCCATTCCATCTGAATATCAATTTTGATACGCAACATATCGGCAAAGGTATGTTGAGGCTGTATGATGGGTTGTTTTCCCAGCGTCCGTTCGCCGTGAACGTATGCTTCGCGGAATATGTCTTTTGCTACAGGTACGTTTTCAGCCTGGTATGCCTGCCAAATCACTTCGGCCCAATGTACGCCGTTGCTGTCAATCGTACCGCCGTAATCGAACAGGATTCCTTGGATGTGCGAGAGGTCAATCATTGCTCTGGGATGCTAATTGTGCGGTAAACGCCTTGCAGAAACGTTCGTGCGTAATGATGGTATATAACAGCATGATGTTGAGCACGGACAGTTCAAACGCAAAATAAATCCACGGGATATTTACGCCCAGGGCGATGAACAGCACAATGACGCGCGTGTTGAACGATAACATATTCGTGTATTTCATCAACGGGAGGCTTTTTTTGCGGAAAGCGGTGCGGAACCATTCGGGGGCTTCGTCGTGATAACGGTCGCATATCACGGCTATCATCCGTTGGAAGTTCGGTGTCCACTGTTCCTGGCCTACGGTGTAATTGAGATAGAAATACGCTAAGAACTTGGCGAAAAAGTTGTGTTTCCAACTTAATTTTTGATACTGTTCCCTCAGGGGAGCCGAATTAGACAGTTCGCCGCCAGACTCTCCTTTCAGGAACAACAGGTGGGCGTTCCGGTAATAGTCCGCAATGGACGCCTGTTTGGTATGGGAAAAGCCGGCGATAGCGGCCAACACCCAAATCCAGAAACTCCATGCGGGCATCATGCGGAAACAGACGGCTGCATAAATGGCAATAAACCAAAGGTCGCCGCTCATTCCATCGAGAATACGCCCCAGCATCGTTTTTTGTCCGGTCATACGCGCCAGTTGACCGTCGGCGCTGTCGTACGTATTAGCCCAGATAAGCAGGAACATTCCAGTCAGATTCACCGCCAGGCTTGTATAATAAAAACAAATGCCTGCGGCAATGCCTATGAAAATGCTGAAAATGGTGACTGTATTCGGCGATACGCCCAGATTCTTAAAAAACAATGCCCAACGGTAACCTATTGGACGATAAAAATGTATATCAATAAATTCTTCCGTATCCAACGACTTGAACGTGGATTCCACATCCGCTTTCTTTTGATTCTGTGTCATCAGCCGGTAATTAAACGATTGATACATTCGGCAATAAACGGTGCGGCGTTCTCACGGCACGGGGCAAAACTTGGCCAGTCGTTGAAATCAATTAACCGGAACGAGCCATCTTCGGAAACGATGCAATCGCCGCCATAGACATGAATATTCAGCACCTCTGCCGCTTGGTTGCAAAGCATCCGTAACTGCGTTTCATCGAACGGAATACCTTTGGCTGTCCCGTTAATCTGTTCCAGTCCGAATTTCGTATGCTGCATGTCGGACGGGTAAAACCGGTAAAAGAAATTCGTCCCGGCCACCCCGTAGAATTTCACCAAATCGCCGATGAGATGTTCGTTCACCACCGCCGTTTCGATGTTACGCATGGCATATTCCTTCAGTACGCTTTCGGCTTCCTGCAAATGCCTTACATACGTCACATCTTCGCGGTGAATGGCATGAAAATCACCACGTTTAATCCAGCAGTTCAGGAAACCGGCTTTTTCGAGCGCCGGCATCGGGTCTTCGTCCGTCCGGAGAATCAGGCTGCGTGGATGTGATATATTGTTGGACAGCAATAAACGGGTCATTTTTTCGCGGGTACAGTTTTCGATGCCGTACGCGGAATTGACGACCAATCGTCCGCCATCTTCAAACTGTTGCAACTTATGCAACGCATTCCAACTGCGTACCATGTTGAATATCACATCTTCTTCGATGTTTTTGGTTAGTAGATCCGATTCGATATATTCATTTACGATATACCCCATAGTCCGCAGATGACCGGCCGTTAACGAGAAGATAGCAGCGTCATTTCCAACATGATTCGGAGAAAATTGATTCTCTCGACGAATACCGGCGATTGTTCGTTTATTCATTTACTTTCTTAAAAAAAACAGGCAAAGATAATGAATTATCTAAAATAGATAGCCTAATTCCGGCTATTAAATTTGCAGGAATGCAAAAAATAGGTTTTGTTGCCCGTCAAAACGGTTCGTTTCCGATGCCGATTGATGAGGAACAGAGAAATTGTTCGGCTTTCGGGATGTCTTCCGCATGATCGACATCAATGATTTTGGAAAACGGAAAGGCTTTCAGTTGCAGACCATCGGCAATGAGTGCGCGTTGATAATTCCTCATGCGCGACATTCCCCCGGCAATGGCTTCGTCCAACACGCGAAGCCCCGCGCGCCTCAGGCCATAGATGCCGCCGGAGACAAACCGGCAATCGTCCTGCGGCTGATCCCGGAAACCGCGAATCATCAATGCCGCGTCCGTCTGTACATACAACGGCTTTTCGTCATCGACAAAACCGGTTACCGCCATCATCCCGTCCAAGGCTGCACCGGCTGTGAAAGCCCGGATGTAACGCTCAAATTCGTCTTCCCTGAAAATCGTATCGACGGTAGTCAGGCAGAGGCTGTCCCCCTGGAAATAACGGCTTAACTCGTGAAAACTGTGCATGGAACTCGGCGTGGAACGAACCAGCAGGTTGAACGGCACGGGAAGTTGAAGCGCTTTCAGGTGCGCCTGCACTTCCGTCATTTCCTCATTGACAATGATACTGACGGATGTGGCGCCGTTCTTCAGAAAAACGCCTATCAACCGGTCTATCAGCGGAACATCCTGTAAGCGAATCAACGGTTTAGGCGTCTTCACACCTTCCTGTACCAAGCGGGAACCTTCACCCGCAGCGATAATTGCATAATCCATTTTTCCTGTCTTTGAGGGTGCAAAGTTACTAAAAACGAATGCTCAAATCAACACCACATTGAAACGGTCTTCCCTGCTGCGAGATTAAGTGACCCATTGATTCAAAATAGAGGGAGGAATATTTTTCATTCCACAAGTTTTTACCCCAGACGGATAATTCCACCTGCTTTTTCGCTACGGACGCTCTCAGGTTTACAGTCCCGTAATTTTCTTGAAAACAAGGCTTTTCGCCTGCCGGATAAATCTCGTCAATCACATCCTTATTGATGTCCCAACGAATCTTGAAGGCGGCATTGTATTGAGCCTGCAAATTGAGCCGGTCAATCCATTGGTTGTGAAAATTCTTGTGGTATAAGGCATTTAACGCCAGCGTATGTTGCGGGGCGTAAGGGACGTATTTTCCGGCGGAACTTCCATTGTCATCATTGTTTTTGAAGGTCGCATGGGTAAATCCGTAATTGGCCGTCAGACTCAGTTCATTGGTTAAACGGGACGAAAGGCCGGCTTCGACACCTTTGCTAACAGCCTTACCGCCATTATATAACATACGTCCCTGTCCGCTGCTCACAAACTTGGTTATCTGAATATTGCGTACATCAATATAAAAGGCGGCGATTTCGCCGTATAACCAATTCTTAATCAATTCGCCCTTAAAACCGGCTTCATAGTTCCAGCTATATTCCGGATCGTAGGTGACGGTTTTATTTATATCCATGGCTTCTTCGCTGGAATACTTGGCCCGCAAAGCCTGTTGAGTGATGTCGGCAAAGGTCTGGATATTATATCCTCCCGCCTTGTACCCGTTTGCAGCAGACAGATACGCATAGTGAAGGTCGTCAAATTCATATTTGAGCGCCGCTTTAGGCAGAAATTCAAAAAAGGAAACGGACGTAGAACCTTGCAAAGCCGTATCGACGTGGGTAGATATGGGTCTTGGCCCCATCTGTACATCCAGATTCATTCCCACGTTTGTATCATAGTCTAATTTCGCTTTTTCAATGTCTAAACGAACCCCTGCCGTGAGAGATAAACCATCTATAAACAGATTGTTATAAGTGGATTGGTGGAAGATAGCGCCACCGTAAGTCGGCGTTTTGAAACGGCCGGGAATGGGAATTTCCGTATCCGTTACCTTCATAATCGGAGCGCGCGGGTTATTCGCATGAATCTGGTCAAACATTTTCTGCATGATGGAATCGACGCCATCCTGCCCCATCGTAGTCAAGGCGCTTGTGTTTAAATCATTATAGAAACCAAAGACGCCGAACGACCACTGATAATTGTTTTGCGTACTGGATTTGAGCGTGATTTCTTCCGTATAGGCATTGAGATATTGTATCTGGTGCATGGTAAATTCGGATAACGGACTGTAATCCAAGTCCATTTTCATATCGTCATCCAAATATTGATATGCGGTGGTTGCATTAAACAGGATACGGTCGTTTTTCTAATTGAGGTTGCAATGACCGTTAACAACCTGTCTGTCATAGCTGCCGGGGGCGTTATAGTTCGGATCGCCGGAGGTCTTGTTTTTGTCCGCATAATTAATATGGTAAGGGAATGCACCCTGATCGGTATAATCATAATTGGCCATAAACTGCGCTTTCCAGCCGT
>JAISJX010000354.1 GCA_031261145.1 Tannerella sp. | reverse complement strand
GTGTAGTCGGTTAATATTTCATCGAATGTCATACCCGATGCGATTAAATCCAACATTTGCGAAACCGTAAAACGCATTCCTCTGATAACCGGTTTTCCTTTGCATATTTCCACATTTATGGTAATGCGACTTAACAAATCTTGCTTCATAATCAACTAAATTAAAGTACAAAGATAAGTTGTTTTTTTATAATAGCCAAATCATTTTTTTTGAAAAAAAATAATCAATTTGTTTGTGTATTAAAAAATATACTCTGCGTTGATGGGATTTGCAAATCCGCCTGACGTTGTTTTGCCATTTGCCCTCTTTGATAAACCGAAGGCGTATCGGATAATAAGGTAATGAGGTTTGATGTTGTTTGTTTTCTGCACTGCTACTGAGGTAGTTCAGTTCAGAAAATTAGGTAAAAATGAGGTTTTGACGGGTATATGTAAACCTAATTTTCACCTAATTCAAAAAACAGAAACCACCTCAGTAGCCTGAAACGAATCCCACAAAACCAACCTCATTACCTCATTCATAATCAATGCACTACTGAAACTCGTCATTATAATTAGTATCTAAAACTCAGTCCACTATTGATACATAATACATTGTATCCTGCTTCTGCAAAAACAGACAGGTTTTTGAATAGTTTTATACGGAATCCTGCGGTTATTCCTGCAAAAAATCCAAACTTGGTATGTTCACGATAAGTTCTATCAATGGATATGCCCGGCATAAAAGCGCCAAATATTTCAAATTTCTGTTGTTCGGAAAAATATTGGCAAGTTATGCGTGGCGCTAATAAACTTTTTGAATCCCAAAAAACAACATCTGAACCGCCACCGGCTAAAGTATATCCCTCTCTTCGTGAATATCCAACATATCCACCGACACTAAAAGCGGAATATTCTCCTAAATTCTTCACTTTGTGGTCATAACTTATACTCCCGCCAATTCCGGGTAAAATGCCGACTCCAACATTCAAAATACCATTCTTTTCTTGTGCATTTGCTGTAAAAATACTTGCTATACACCAAATAATCAGGCAGAATAATTTTATTTTCATTTTTTTATTGATTTTAATTGTTAAATTTCTTGTAAAGGTACTGCTTTTTTTCATGAATCCAATAAATCCGTATAAAAAACTAAAAAAAAATAATCAATTTGTTTGTGTATTAAAAAATATGCTTTATATTTGCAGCCGAAATAGAGCAAAAAAATGAAATTAGTAATAAATACATTCGGTTGGTGGCGCTTACAATGTTTACGTTGTGAGTAACTTGCTATGTGTTTTTTATGAAGATATAATGAAAGGCTTGTCAAACTCACGACAAGCCTTTTTTTATTCAAAGATTTAATAATTAAAATTCAATAATTCAAAGTTTCAAAAAGATGAAGACATTTCAAATAGACAAAAACGGGTATTACGGCAGGTTTGGAGGGGCATATATCCCTGAGATTCTGCACCGTTGTGTAGAGGATTTGCAGGCGACGTATCTGACGGCGATTGAGAGCGAGTCGTTCAAGGAGGAATATCATCGGTTGTTATGCGATTATGCCGGAAGACCGTCGCCTTTGTATTTTGCCAAGAGGATGAGTGCAAAATACGGCTGCAAACTCTATCTCAAACGCGAAGACCTGAATCATACCGGTGCGCATAAAATCAACAATACCATCGGACAGATTCTCCTCGCGCAACGGATGGGTAAACAGCGCATCATCGCCGAGACGGGCGCGGGACAACATGGCGTGGCTACGGCTACGGTGTGCGCCCTGATGGATATTCCCTGCGTGGTTTATATGGGAAAAACGGACGTGGAACGTCAGCAACCGAACGTGCAACGGATGCAGATGTTGGGCGCGACGGTTGTGCCGGTTACCTCCGGCAACATGACGCTCAAAGATGCAACGAACGAGGCGATACGCGACTGGTGCTGCCATCCCGCAGACACGTTCTACATCATCGGCTCGACCGTCGGACCGCATCCTTACCCCGACATGGTGGCACGCCTGCAGTCGGTCATCAGCGAGGAAATCAAATGGCAGATAAAGGAAAAGGAAGGACGCGATTATCCCGATTACCTGATTGCCTGTGTGGGCGGCGGAAGTAATGCCGCCGGTACCATCTATCATTATATAGATGACGAACGGGTGAAAATCGTCCTCGCCGAAGCCGGAGGCAAAGGTGTCCTTTCGGGAATGAGCGCTGCGACCATCCGTCTGGGGCGGGAAGGTATCATTCACGGCGCACGAACGTTGGTGATGCAAAACGAGGACGGGCAGATAGAAGAGCCGTATTCCATCTCGGCAGGGCTGGATTATCCGGGCATCGGTCCGATTCATGCCAACTTAGCCGCGACAAACCGCGCAACCGTACTCGCCGTTGACGACGACGAAGCGCTCGACGCCGCCTTCGAACTAACCCGCATGGAAGGCATCATCCCCGCATTGGAGAGCGCTCACGCTCTGGGTGCGTTAAAGAAAGTAACCTTCGCACCCGAAGATGTTGTAGTGCTGACCGTCTCCGGACGAGGCGATAAAGATATAGACACGTATTTAAAAATGTTTCGAGTTTAAAGTTTCAAGTTTAAAGTTTTTGTTATATGATTTATAAATTTACAACCAAGACAGCGCAATTATTAAGCGACCTGCATACGCCGGTCAGCCTTTATTTGAAATTGCGCGACATTTATTCCCAATCGGCGTTGTTGGAGAGTTCCGACTTTCATGGCAACGAAAACAGTTTGTCTTTCATCGCGCTCTGTCCGTTGGCGAGCATTGGCGTTAATAACGGCGAGGCGACGTTGGCTTTTCCCGATGGCGATGTGCAGGTGAAACCGTTGTTGTCCGGCGCTTATACGGCTACGGATGCGTTGAATGAGTTCCTGCAAAGTTTCAGTGTGGACGGAGCGGAGAAAAACCGTTGCGGACTGTTCGGTTATACGGCTTTCGACGCCGTACGTTATTTCGAGGATATTCCGGTGATGGAGGCGCATCATGAAGAATCGGACGCGCCGGATATTTACTACGTCCTGTACAAATATCTTTTAGTCTTCGACCATTACAAAAACGAACTGACGGTCATCGAACTGCTTCAGGACGGCGAGGAAGACCATCTGAAAGAGATGGAAACCCTGATTGACAACCGCAATTTTGCGTCGTATAACTTCCATACGGAAGGCGAACGGACGTCGTCAATCACCGATGATGAATACAAGGCGATGGTACGCGAGGGCATACGTCACTGTTTGCGCGGCGACGTGTTTCAGATTGTCCTCAGCCGACGTTTCGAGCAATCGTTTCAGGGCGACGACTTTAAGGTTTATCGCACCCTGCGCAGCATCAACCCTTCGCCCTACCTGTTTTATTTCGACTTCGGCGGCTTCCGTATCTTCGGCTCCTCGCCCGAAACACATTGCAAGATTGAGAACGGGCAGGCGAGCATCGACCCGATTGCGGGGACGGCGTTCCGTTCGGGTAACATGGCGCTCGACAAACACCGCGTCGAAGCGCTGCTGAACGACCCGAAAGAAAATGCCGAACATGTGATGCTTGTTGACCTCGCACGTAACGACCTGAGCCGGAATGCACACAACGTACACGTGGATTTCTACAAGGAAGTGCAGTATTACAGCCACGTGATGCACCTCGTGTCGCGTGTGGTCGGCGATATAGACCCCGACAGCAACACCATCAAAACGTATATCGACACCTTCCCCGCCGGTACGCTCAGCGGAGCGCCCAAAGTCCGCGCCATGGAACTGATTACGCTGTTGGAGAAACATAACCGCGGTCCTTATGGCGGATGTATCGGTTTTCTGGGTTTGAGCGGCGACCTGAATCAGGCAATCATGATACGGACGTTTGTAAGTCGCGGCAATGTATTGTATTATCAGGCGGGCGCAGGCATTGTGGCGTTGAGCGACGACGAACGCGAACTGCAGGAGGTGAACAGCAAATTAGGCGCCCTGAACAAGGCAATCAGTCAGGCGGAAACATTAATCAACTAAAAATATTACGAAGATGAAAATTCTATTATTCGATAATTACGATTCTTTCACCTATAACCTGCGGCATATCCTGCTCGAATTGGGCGCCAAAGTGGAAGTGCACCGGAACGACCGGATTGCATTGGACGACGTGGAGGCTTTCGACAAAATAGTCCTCTCGCCCGGACCGGGCATTCCGTCGGAATCGGGACTGTTACTGCCTCTGATAAAGCGTTATGCGCCGACGAAAAGCATCCTCGGCGTGTGTCTCGGCGAACAGGCAATCGGCGAAGCCTTCGGCGCAAAGTTGCACAACCTGACGCATGTCTATCATGGCGTAAGTTCGGACATCCGCACGATAGCGCCGGAGCCTCTGTTCGAGGGATTGTCTCCCAGATTCCGCGCCGGACGTTACCATTCGTGGGTTGTGTCGAAAGACGGTTTCCCCGATTGCCTCGAAGTAACGGCGGTGGATGCCGGTGAAGGAATGATTATGGCGCTCCGTCACCGCACGTATAATGTGCGCGG
>JAISJX010000327.1 GCA_031261145.1 Tannerella sp. | reverse complement strand
GTAAACGTGCCGGCTTCGATGGCCAGCCCCACTTGTTTGTAGGCGTCGCGGAAGGGAACTCCCTCCAAAACCAAACGGTTTACTTCTTCAACGCTGAAAAGCAGGGAATATTTTTCGTCATCTAAGATATGTTCGTTTATTTTGACTTCGCTCATCATCCGGGCAACCATCCGGAGGCAGTCTTTCAACTCGTCAAACGAGGGCAGGAACAGCTCTTTGATAATTTGCAAGTCACGAAAATATCCCGATGGGAGGTTGTTGCAAATCAACGTGATTTGTTGGGGCAATCCCTGTATTTTGTTGCATTTGGCGCGTGTCAGTTCAAACACGTCGGGATTTTTTTTGTGGGGCATGATGCTGGAGCCGGTGGTGAACTCGTCGGACAGCTTGATAAAGGCGAAGTTCTGGCTGTTGAACAGGCAGGCATCCATGGCCAGCTTTGAAAGCGTCGCGGCAATACCCGCCATGGCGAATGCGACGGTGCGCTCCATCTTCCCGCGTCCCATCTGGGCATACACTACATTATAATTAAGTGCGTCGAAACCGAGCAGCGAAGTGGTCAGGCTCCGGTTCAGCGGGAATGACGAACCGTAACCGGCGGCGGAGCCTAACGGGTTGCGGTTGCATATCTTACAGGCGGCCTGCATCAGCAACAAATCGTCGGCCAAACTTTCGGCATACGCGCCAAACCACAGTCCGAAAGAGGACGGCATGGCTATTTGCAGGTGCGTATAACCGGGCAGGAGCACGTCCCTGTAACGGTTGCTTTGGGCAATCAGGACGTCAAACAGGCCGGAGACCAGCGCGACAATCTCCTGTATCTGCGCACGGGTGAACAGTTTCAGGTCGAGCAAGACCTGATCGTTCCGCGAACGTCCGCTGTGAATCTTTTTCCCGATGTCGCCTAACTGGCGGGTAAGCATCAGTTCTACTTGCGAATGAACGTCTTCTACGCCTTCTTCGATAACGAATAAGCCGCTTTCGGCAAGAACGTAGATTTCTTTCAGAGCGCCCAGCAGTTTTTCCAACTCGTCGCTTGCGAGCAGCCCGACCGATTCGAGCATGGTGATATGCGCCATCGAGCCAAGCACATCGTATTTAGCTAAATAGATGTCCATCTCACGGTCTTTCCCGACGGTGAACCGTTCGACCGATTTATCAACCTGAACGCTTTTTTCCCACAACTTTTGTCCCATAACTTCCTCCTTTTTTATTCGTACGACATTTCGGCAATAGCCGTGGAAATCTTATCCAAGGCATCATTCAACGGCTTTGAAACCATTGGTTTGAGAAACGGGTTGAGATCGGCGTGCATAGTCATTCTCAACTTTGTGACGCTATCCTCCGTTTGCTTCAACTGAATCCAGATGAGAATGGGAATCGGGGAATTAACGGCTTCAAACTTAATCGTTTTATTCGGTTCGCGGTTCACAATCTGAAATCCGAGCCTTCCAACCGGACTCACTTCAAAGCTGCAACTATCGTCGTCAAAAGTGAAATTCTTAACCTTGTCTTCGGGGATGCGTTCCCGGATGCGTTCCAGATTGGAAAGGTTGGACAGCATCGAGAAAATCCGTTCGTCGTTGTATGGAATTGTCTTTATCTCACTGGTGTATTCAGTCATTATCTTTCTTATATTAGTCAGGCTTTCGGATTCCAGTTTGCCGGGTCTTTGCGCCATTCTTGTAAAATAGCGATTTCCGATTCGCTGATATATTCGGTTTTAACCGCTTCTGCAATAACGGCGTTGTAGTTCGACAGCGTGGTCAGCGCTACTTTCGCTTTTTTAAATTCCTGTTCGGCGACGGGGAATCCATGCGTGAAGATGGCAACCATCCCGACAACTTCGCACCCGAAGTTTCGTATGGCATTGACCGCCTTCAAACTGCTTCCACCCGTAGAAACGAGGTCTTCGATAACCACCACTTTGGAATTGGGTTTAAGTTCGCCCTCAATCAGGTTTTCCAAGCCGTGGTCTTTCGGCGCAGAACGGATATATACGAAAGGCAACCCCAGGAGGTCTGCCACCAAAGCGCCCTGTGCAATGGCGCCGGTAGCGACGCCTGCAATGGCATCGGCTTTTTCGTATTTCTCACAGATGATACGCGCTAATTCTAATTTGATGAAATTACGTAATCCGGGATAGGAAAGTGTTTTTCGGTTATCACAATAAATGGGTGATTTCCAGCCGGAAGCCCATGTGAACGGATTGGCGGGCTGTAACTTTACCGCCTTGATCTTTAATAGTTTGTTTGCAACTAATCTTTCTAATGTTTCCATATATTATATTGTTATCACTGCAAAATTAGTGAAAGGGAATGAAAAAACGAATCTATTTCGTAGAATAATTGGATTTGAGGCGGATTTTTTTGTTTTGTTGGAGAATGAAAATATCTTTTGTCGAACATTCGGAAAAAATCACTACCTTTACAAACGAAATAAATCAAGTAAGCAAATGAAATTCTTAGGAATCATTCCAACTCGTTACGCCTCGACCCGTTTTCCGGGAAAACCGTTAGTCGATATGGGCGGCAAAACAATGATACAACGGGTTTACGAACAAGCGCTAAACACGGTCGATGCGCTTTATATCGCGACGGACGACGAGCGTATCGAAACGGCGGCCAAAGCGTTCGGCGGCAAGGTCATCATGACGTCCGACCGGCATCGGAGCGGCACAGACCGCTGTTACGAAGCCTGTCAAAAAATCGGCGCAGACTACGACGTTATCGTGAATATTCAGGGTGATGAGCCTTTTATCCAACCGGAACAAATCGAACTGCTGAAAAGCTGTTTCGACATGCCCGCCACGCAAATCGCCACCTTAGTCAAACCGTTTGATGCAGACGGCGATTTTGAAAAGACCCTGTTCAATCCGAACTCACCGAAGGTCGTCCTGAACAAGAATATGGAAGCGCTCTATTTCAGCCGCTCCGTCATTCCCTACATCCGTGGGGAAGTGCATACCGAATGGCTGAAAAACCATACGTTCTACAAACATATCGGTCTATATGCCTATCAGACAGAGGTATTGAAAGAAATTGTCGCTTT
>JAISJX010000308.1 GCA_031261145.1 Tannerella sp. | reverse complement strand
CCATTAATATCCTGCTCGTTGGCATTGCCGGAATCGGACGTGTCCGATGTTATGACTTCCGGCTGAATTTCTTCGACCGGCGCTTGAAGCTCCTGATCAATAACCGATGGCGGAGGCGGCGGTGGAACCGGGTGTTCCTCTGCCGGGTCAACGTCCTCTACGATAACCGCCTGTTCGCCGGCGTCGTCCGCATCAGATGTATCCACGATGATAGCTTCCGGATGAATTTCTTCAAGTGATGCTTGAACCTCCTGATCGATAACCGATGGTGGCGGAGGCGGCGGAACAGGATGTTCCTCCGCCGGAGCAACGTCTTCTACGATAGCGACATGATATTCGCCAATGTCGCCTGAATCGAACGTTTCCAACGGATTGGTTTCCGGTTGGATTTTTTCGACGGGCGCTTGTATTACCTGATTCCGAACCGGTGGCGGCGGAGGCGGTACTTGTTGCCGTTTCCGCCATTCTTCCGAATACGGCGGCGGTGGCGGAACAGGGCGATCCTCTGCCGGAGCAACGTCTTCTATTTTGCTAATCTCCGGTTCGTTAGCGCTGTCTGTATCCGGCGTATCCAAGGGATTATCTTCCGGCTGAATTTCTTCGGCAGGCGCTTCAATTTCCTGATCTACAACGAATTTTAATGGCGGTAGCGAACCAGGGCCTTCTTCTGAAAACGACGGTGGCGGCGGTGGTGATACCGGAGCCGGGGCGTCATTATGCAGAATTTCCCTTATTTCTGCATTGATTTCGTCCGCTTCCGATTTTTCGTCGGGCGTCAAATCATCCTCTTCTTCGTCATCTTCGGCAGTGATGACGGCCTCTGTGATTCCGGAGCCGCCTTCTTTCGCTTCGATGGCTTCAAAGAACGAAAACGGCTTGTTTATTAACTCTTTCAAAGATTTATCGGGCGTAAACGATAATTTGTGGTGGGCAGGTATGACAATACGTTCGCCCGTATTGACATGCACACTTTCGCGCTCTTTTATCACGATGATTTTGAAAGTCCCTATTCCTTTCACTTTTACGATTTGTTCGGTCGTAATTGCGTCATTCATAAGGATAATAAGCTCTCTTAGAAACTTTCGGGTTTCATCAGCACTTTTGCCTGTTTTCTCTGACAAGATAACGGCAATTTCATCTAAGGAAAATTTCTCATCCATTGTTGTCTAATATTTTAAGGTACGTTTTTAACGGCGCTACGGGTTTAAATGCCGCGACTAATTTAGGCGGAATCAAATAACGTTTCCCGTTGGTCGGATTGATCGAAACACGTTCGTCTTTCTTTTTTGATTCGAACTGCCCGAAATTATCCAAATAGGCGATGTCGTTATTGGCTAATTTATCGCCAATAACATCGCCCAATGTCGTTATCATCTTCTCTACATCCTGTTTTCTCCAATCTAAACGGATGGACAATTCTGCAATAATATCTTTCATAAAGGATATATTTTTTATATTTTGCGCCTATATTAGTTATTTTTTTATAATCTCGCAAATATTTTAATGTTATTTATATTTAATTTTATTTTAGCAACACTATCAAACCGGTTTTCCATAGATGTCAAAAGCATCTGTTTCTTCGATTTTAATATTATAAAAATGCCCGTTAATCAGCTTCTTATCTTTGTAAATCAATACCTCGGAATCAATTTCGGGCGAATCAAATTCAGTCCGGCCGATATAAAAATCATTGTCTTCGCGGTCGATAATTGTCTTGAATGTCCGTCCTTTTTTTGCTTCGTTCAACTCGGTGGAAATACGTTCCTGTATGTGCATCAGACAGTCCAAACGTTCCTGTTTGATTTCTGCGGGCACATCGTCCTGATAATGCTGATGGGCATACGTTCCCGTTTCGTGGCTGTAGGCAAAAGCGCCCATCCGCTCGAAGCGGGCATCTTTGACAAATTGCACCAATTCTTCAAAATCACGATCGGTTTCACCGGGATGGCCTACCATCAGCGTTGTGCGGAGATGAATGCCCGGTACTTCGCGGCGAAGGCGGTCAACCAGTTCATACGTGTCCTGTCGGGTACTGTTTCGCCGCATCTGTCGCAACATCGGATCGCTGATGTGTTGCAGCGCAATATCCAGATACTTACACACATTGCTGCGCTCGCGCATAACGGGCAGCAAATCATAAGGGAAATGCGCCGGGTATCCGTAATGCAGCCGTATCCATTCCACGCCGGGTATATCGGCGATTTTTCCGACCAATTCGGGCAAGGCGAGTTTCTTGTAAATATCCAATCCATAATAAGTCAGGTCTTGGGCTATCAGTTGAAATTCCTTTACGCCCTTGCCGGCCAATTGCTTTACCTCAGACAGAATGTCTTCCATCGGGTAGGATTGATATTTGCCGGTGATGACCGGTATCGAACAGTAGGCGCAGGTGCGGTCGCAACCTTCCGAGATTTTCAGGTATGCGTAGTGTTTCGGGGTGGTCAGCATCCGGCCGGAGGATGATTCGTTGTGATAGGATTTGCCAAGGTCTTGAATCAGTTCTTTCCAGTTGAATTTGCCGTAGAACTTGTCCACCATCGGCAGTTCTTTCTTCATATCGTCCATAAACCGCTCGGACAGGCAGCCCATTACGTACAGTTGTCCGATGCGTCCTTTTTTCTTTTCTTCTTCCAGACCGACAATCATGTTGATGGATTCTTCCTGTGCATCGGCAATAAACCCGCAGGTGTTTACCACCACGATTTCACCGTTCACTTTCGCCGGATCGTGTGCGACGCTGTATCCGTTCAACCTGAATTGATTCATAAGCCTTTCGGAATCAATCAGGTTTTTTGAGCAACCCAGTGTGATAATATCTACTTTATGCTTTCTCATTTCTCGTTTTTACAAATGAAACGTTATTTTGCGGGCGTTTTTAACGACCACATTTTAATGATGACATAAATAGCAGGGCCGAAAATGGCCAACATGATTACACTCGAAAAAAACAAGCCTAAAGGCTGACCATATAATGTACATACTGTAATATAGAAAAATACAATGGTAAATATCAACTTCAAATATCTGATTAACAAACGTGTATAATTATAAAGCTGTGTTCTGTTTTCGTCCGTTACAGGAACGGGATAATTACAAATTTCAGGTTTTCGGTAGAGAAACGTCATAACAAGGTAGATAGCGAAACTTATAGCAGGTAACCCGAAAATACTTGACTTTTCGCCATAACCATCGGGAAGACCTTTAAAATTGTAATGCGCACTTATCCTTTCGGGAAGCGAATCATACAAACAACACACGGTTCCAACATGGGCTAAAAGAAGCATAACACAACTGATTTCGATAGCAATAATGACAACTGTTTTCGGTCTCTTATTCATATTTATTCCCCAAACAAAGAATCAACGAATGCTTTTTTATTGAAAACCTGCAAATCTTCCACGCCTTCGCCCAGGCCAATGTATTTGACCGGAATCTGGAAATGGTCGGAAATGCCGATCACGACGCCGCCTTTGGCTGTCCCGTCTAATTTGGTAACGGCCAGTGCATTGACTTCGGTAGCGGCGGTGAACTGTTTGGCCTGTTCAAACGCATTTTGTCCCGTCGAACCGTCGAGTATCAAAAGAATCTCGTGCGGAGCGTCGGGGATGATTTTCTTCATGACGTTTTTGATTTTGGTAAGCTCGTTCATGAGGTTAATCTTGTTGTGCAAACGGCCTGCGGTATCAATAATGACGACGTCGGCCTGGTTGGCTTTCGCCGAACTGAGCGTATCGTAGGCGACTGAAGCGGGGTCGGAACCCATATTCTGTTTGATGATAGGCACGCCGATGCGTTCGCTCCAAATCACTAACTGTTCGACCGCGGCGGCACGGAACGTGTCGGCTGCGCCCAGATAGACTTTTTGCCCGTTTTTCTTGAACTGGTACGCCAATTTTCCTATCGTAGTGGTTTTTCCCACGCCGTTGACGCCTACCACCATGATGACGTAGGGTTTTTTGTCTTCGGGAAGGCTGAAATCGTCCATGTCTTCGGTTTGGTTTTCCGTCAGCAATGCTGCGATCTCTTCGCGCAGAATGGTTGTCAGTTCTTCGGTGGTGACATACTTGTCGGCTGCCGCCCGCCTTTCGATGCGGGAGATGATTTTCAGGGTCGTATCGACGCCGACATCCGATGTAATCAGTATCTCCTCCAATTCGTCCAATACGGAATCGTCAATTTTACTCCGTCCCACAAAGGCTTTCGCCAGTTTGGCAAAGACGCTGGTTTTGCTCTTCGACAGACCTTTATCTAATGTATCCTTTTTTTCTTTATTGAAAAACCCGAATAGTCCCATAACTTTTTTATTTATTGAAAAATCGCACGAAGATACGAATTTTTTTGAATCTTTTCGTTATTCATGAATAGTTTGGGAAAAAATACTGCCTGTAAACTCCGAATTTTTGATTTTTTGAATCTTGGAATCAAAGTATTGCCGTCATTTTTCGCACTTCCGCTCTATTTTTTCAATGAATATTAATATCCCAACTCCGTAATCACTTTCGCCGGGTCGTCGGGAATAAGTTTTTTTGCTTGCAGGTTGTCCGGCCAACCTAACGTTGCGTTCGGGAACAGGAATTTTGTTTCCAATTGCCGGTAAAAACTAAATGCCACTTTCAGGTTGTCGGTAATCACTCCGTCGAGGTAATTCACATTCATCGCATTTTTACCGGCGTAGCCATTATAGACGGACAGGTCTCCGGCGAACGTGAATGGCGTGATGTACAGCCCCGCATTGCGTATCACCTGACCTTTGGCCGCATTGAAATTCGTTCCGTCCACCTTTGCAATCATCGGACTGATTAGGGTCACGCCCGCCTCCATCCAGTTCGTAAGTTGCGAATAATCCGCTGCATTTTGGTTATCCCACACTAAGAAAGACATCGGTCGCAACCGGCGGAACTTGTTTTTGCACTCCCGGAGATAGTCAAGATTGAAACTTTGTATCACCACGCGGGCATCCGTGTTGGCTATGGCTACGCGCGTCCCGTCATTGGTGACGGGTATCTGTTTCATCAGGGCGGGATCGTCGTGATACCAGCCTAATTCATGGAGCAGTGAGACGAATTTATCCCGATTGATAATGCTTCCGGACGCTTTTATTTCGGGGCAGATGCCGGGACGGTGGCCGTTGGCCGCTTTGTCGTCGGGGACATAGACGGTGTTGGTATGGTCTGTGGCAATCACGTGGTTAGCGAATCCGGCATCGTTCAGCGTCGTTTCCGAAACTTTATCCACGCCCAGCGTCACCCGTTGCCTTCCGGCGGCGGCGCTGATTTTCGGATAAATGCCCGGAAGGTCTTTCTTGCGGAGATAGCGGTATCCTTCGCACACCCGGATGAGGTCTTCCAGCGTCGGAATCTGTTCTCCGGCAAACCGTACGCCTTTCCATGAGCCTGCATCGAGCTGTTGGAGTTGCGCGAAAGTGAAGAGATTGGTTTTGGCACGCGCCGGATTGTCCGTGAATACCTTTTTAATGTCGGTGGTACGAATCAAATCGTCGTCGTGCAACAAAACAATCACGCCGTCAGCCGTTTGCTGAAGGTCGCATTCGAGGTAGTCAGCCCCCATGTTACGCGCCCAGCGGTAAGCCGCTTCGGTCTGTTCGGGCGCATAATCGCTGACGCCGCAGCCGCGATGGGCAATCACGATGTTACGCGGGAAATTCGCCAACACCGCTTTCTGTTCCGCACTCAACGCCAGGCTTCTTATATCGAAAAATAAATCGACCGGCGACGGCTGCAACGGTTCATCATCATGACTGCACGCCCCCAAACTTAAACTTAACAGTATCCCCCAAAAACAATATTTCATCATCCGGCTCATAATCAAAGGTACTAACTGTTTCTAACTCATTCTGTCCTTATAATCTTCGTAACCAAAGGCGCGTAAGATTTTCAATTCGTCCGCCACTGTCCATATAGCAATGGATGGGTGCGGTATTCCGTTGAACATGGTCGTTTTAACTACTGTGTAATGAATCATATCTTCAAATATCAGTTTATCCCCCACCTTCAATGGAGCGTCGAACGACCAGTCGCCCATGTAATCGCCGCTTAAACAGCTACATCCCCCAATCCGGAAGGTTGGTTTCCCTGCCGTCGCCTCGCTGCCGTGACGGATGACGGGGCGGTAAGGCATCTCCAGACAATCGGGCGTATGGCACGTGAACGAGGCATCAATAATAGCCGTCTTAATGCCGTTATTTTCAACCATATCAACGACGGTTGTCAGCAAAAAGCCCGTCTGCCACGTAAACGCGCTTCCCGGTTCGAGAATGATTTCCAGATGCGGATATTTCGCCTTAAACCTCTGAAGCAAAGCAATCAGATGTTCCGTATCATAGCCTTTTCGCGTCATCAGGTGTCCGCCGCCCATGTTCAGCCACTTGATTTGCGGGAGGATTTTGCCGAAGCGTTCTTCCACCACTTGCAGCGTCTTTTCCAGGTCATACGACGACGATTCGCAAAGCGTATGAAAATGAAGTCCTTCCACGCCTTCCGGCAAGATGTCGCCCAAAACCCCGGCGGTCACGCCCAACCGCGAACCGGGTGCACAGGGATTATACAAATCCGTTTCCACTAACGAATATTCGGGGTTTATCCGGATGCCGCACGAAACGCGGTTTCCGTCTGCCTGCACCGCCGGGCGGAAACGTTCGTATTGCGACAGGGAATTGAATGTGATATGGCTGCTATATTTCAGTAAAAGAGGGAAATCGGCTTCCGTATAAGCGGGCGAACAGGTGTGTGCGAGCGAACCCAATTCTTCATGCACTAAGCGAGCTTCGTGCACGGAACTTGCTGTGGCATAAGGGATATATTCGCGGATAATGGGAAATGTTTTCCATATCGCAAACGCTTTCAGGGCAAGGATAATCTCCACTCCTGCCCGCTCCTTTACCTGTTTTATCAAGGACAGGTTGTTGCGTAACAACTGTTCCTCAATCACATAACAGGGTGATGGTATCGAATCCAAACGAATCATTCTGTTACTATTTTAAGATGGTTAATTTGGCATACTTCAAGAGTAAACTCTTCTGTCCCAGATGTTCAAAAAGAATCGTTGCTTTCGCATCGCCGTCCTGCCCTTCTAAGGAAATGATTTTCCCCCTCCCGAAACGGTCGTGGCGAACGATATTTCCCGTTCGGAATCCGCCTAAAGAATCGACCTTGACCGTTTCCTGTTTGTCGGTTGATTCAATCTTTTTCAGGTGAGGATTCGGCGTCATTCGCTGCATAGTCCGGGGAGAATAGGAGACGCGGGATGAAGTCTCGTCATCGTCCCATCTGTCAACCGAATCACTCTTTTTGGTTAATTCGTCCGGCAGTATTAAAAACTCCGTATCAATATCTTTAATAAAATGACTGGGCACGCAGGAATTGCTTTGCCCGTTCCGGAAACGGCTTTTGGCATACGTAATGATACAGTGCTTCCTGGCGCGTGTGATGGCAACGTAGAAAAGCCGCCTTTCTTCTTCAACGCCATTCGGACTGTCCATTGCCATCATTGAGGGAAACAGGTTCTCTTCCATTCCGACAATGAATACATTATTAAATTCCAGCCCTTTGGCGGCATGGACGGTCATCAGGGTCACTTTATCCGCGTTCTCACTTTTGTCGTTGTCCTGATCGGTAATCAGCGACACTTCCATAAGGAAATCGGTCAGCGACACATGTTCCTCGCCTTCTTCGCGTTTGGTGGCGCAAAATTCGGAAATCGCTTTCAATAGCTCCTGCATATTCTCCTGACGGCTAATATCTTCGACCGAACGGTTCTGGAACAGAGTGGATGAGATGCCGCTGCGTTTCACAGTCAGTTCCGCCATCTCTTCGGCAGATAACTGTTTGTTTTCGTTCATCAATTCTTCGATCAGGGCGCGGAAGTCCCTGAGTTT
Source organism: Tannerella sp. (assembly GCA_031261145.1). The sequence goes on along the minus strand of JAISJX010000308.1, from coordinate 1,721 downwards.
CTTTGCTGTGCCCTCATTGATGGATACCTCGTAATCCGATGGCGAACAAAGGACTGTCCAAACGCTCACCTGATGCCCGGCAGCGGCGGTAAGCAGTTTGCCCAGCGTTGTTTCCCCGATTCCGCGGGCGGGAAAATTGATAATCCGCTTGAACGCTTCTTCGTCATTCGGATTGATGATTAAACGAAAATAGGCGATGATGTCCTTAATCTCTTTCCGTTGGTAAAACGACTGTGAACCATAGACTTTATAGGCAATATTCCGTTTCCTGAGCGCTTCTTCGAGCACACGGGACTGGGCGTTTGTCCGGTATAACACGGCAAAATCGGCGTAGGAACATTTCTCATTCATTCGCAGTTCAACAATTTGTGTAGTAACGAGATAGCCTTCTTCGTAATCGGAGAATGAAGAGAAAATGCGTATTTTGCTGCCGGGTTCGTTTTCGGAATAAATGGTTTTGGGTATCTGCCCTACATTTTTATGAATCAGACTGTTGGCTGCATTGACAATATTTTGCGTCGAGCGATAGTTGCGTTCTAATTTGAAAATCCTGCAATCGGGATATTGTTCCTTGAAACGCAGCATATTATCAATGTTCGCTCCCCGGAAAGAATAGATGCTTTGCGCATCGTCCCCAACGACGCATATACGGTGGTGCGTTTCGCATAACCGGGTAACAATCAGGTGCTGGGCGAAATTAGTATCCTGGTATTCATCCACTAACACATACCGGAACTTGGCCTGATACTTAGCCAGCACATCGGGATGGTCGCGAAACAGGATGTTCGTCTGCATCAGCAATTCGTCGAAATCCATCGCGCCCGCCTGAAAACAACGCGCCTGATAGCGTTTGTATATTTCGCGGAAGCAGGGAATCCTGGCTTTCTGGTCATACTCGACCAATTCCTTCTTTTGTTCGTAGGAATGACTGGAAATCAGGGCGTTCTTCGCGTTGGAGATGCGCCCCTGAATCATTCCCGGACGATAGATTTTATCGTCCAACTGCATTTCTTTGATAATGGTGCGGATCAGGCTTTTGGAATCGGTCGTGTCGTAGATGGTAAAATCCGGCGGATAACCGATGCTTTCGGCCTCGTAGCGCAAAATACGGTAAAAGATGGAGTGGAACGTGCCCATCCACAGGCGTTGCGCCGTAGATTCGTCCGTGACCAAAGCGATACGGCTTTTCATCTCGCGGGCGGCCTTGTTGGTAAACGTAAGCGACAGGATATGATACGGCGCAAGCCCCCGTTGCAGTAAATACGCAATCTTATAGGTCAATACCCGCGTTTTACCCGAACCGGCGCCCGCCACAACCAATGCCGGGCCATCGCTATATACGACCGCTTCGCGCTGGCTGTCATTCAGTTCTTCTAAAAATGATTCTACTGTCTCCATATATCAACGAAAGTTGTGCAAAAGTACAAAAAATTTCATACAATTGCGCTTAATAACTTTTTTATTGCTATATTTGCATTGTTTTTAAACCGGATAAAATGAATATGGAAGCGCAACTAACAGGTATTGACAGAGATAATTATTCGAAGGTATATTCAATGTACTTTCCCAAACTGGTGCGTTTTTCCCAGACCTTTCTCCTCTCGCGCCAGGATGCGGAAAATACCGTACAGGACATCTTCCTCTATATATGGGAAAACATTGATGTGATTGGTCCGCTGGGGAATGTCAACGCATATCTCTTTACATTAGTCAAAAACCGT
>JAISJX010000294.1 GCA_031261145.1 Tannerella sp. | reverse complement strand
GAAGCGACCTGTTTGATGGCGGAACGTAGCGACAACCCGTCTTCGCGGGGTTTGAAACGTTCGGGATTTTCACCCCCTTCGCCCGTATTGCTTCGTCCGTGGATTTTGTTCAGCGCCATCGCAATGGTTTCGTGCGCTTCCTGACTGATAGAGCCATAACTCATCGCGCCCGTCACGAACCGTTTCATGATTTCGCCGGCCGGTTCCACCTGCTCAACAGGAATCGGTTTTCTCTTTTTATATTGAAGGAAATCGCGTATAAAAATCGAATTTTCCTTTTCATCCACCAAACGGGTATATTCTTTGAATTTCTTGTAACTGCCTGTGCGCGTAGCTAATTGCAGCGTGGTGATGGTTTCCGGATTCCATGCGTGCGCCTCGCCGTCTTTGCGGAAACTCAAAAGTCCCTTGTAAGGTAACGTTTTCTCCAACGGCTGGTTAAAGGCAAGGTCATGCAACTGTTTGGAATCCGCCGCTATTTCATCCAAACGGATACCGCCGATTTTACTGACCGTACCGCCGAAATATTTCGTAGCCAACTCTTCGCTCAGCCCGACAGCCTCAAACAGCTTGGCGCCGCGATAACTCCGTATCGTACTGATACCCATCTTGCTTATCACTTTAAACAATCCCTTGCAAAGCGATTTGATATAATTTTTCTCCGCCGTCCCGTAGTCCAACTGGATTTCTTTTTTTGTAACCAATTCATCCATAATCGCAAACGCCATATACGGATTTATCGCACTTGCGCCATAGCCGAGCAACAACGCGGCGTGCATCACCTCGCGCAACTCGCCGGTTTCGACAATTAACGCCGTCTGGACACGTTTCTGCACCGAAATCAGGTAATGATGTACCGTGCTGACAGCCAGCAACGACGGGATGGGCGCCCAGTCTTCGTTTGCTTTTTTATCGCTTAATATAATGTAATTGACGCCCTCGGTGACCGATTGTTCCGCTTGTTTGCAAAGGTTATTCAAGGCTTGTTCCAATCCCTCACGTCCTTGTTTCACTTTATACAACATGGATAACTTAATGGAACGGAACCCTTTGTAACGGATATTACTCAGTATGTCCAACTGTGTATTACTGAGTATCGGATGCGGAAGGCGCACCATTTTACAGTGCGTTTCGTCGGGAGAGAGAATCTTGTCGCCAACGGTGCCGATATATTCCGCCAGACTCATCACCAATTCTTCGCGAAGCGGGTCAATCGGCGGATTGGTCACTTGTGCAAACTGTTGGCGGAAATAGCTGAATAACAGTTGCGGGCGGGAAGAGAACAGCGCTAACGGCACATCATTTCCCATTGAACCGACAGGTTCGGCGCCTCCCGTACACATGGGTATCAGCACTCGTTCAATATCCTCGCGGTTGTAGTCGAAAAGACGTAACATCTTGTCATACTGTTCCACGCTGCTTTTTACATGACGGCCGGATTTCAGTTCATCCAATTCCACACGGTTATTGGTCAGCCATGTACGATACGGTTTGGCTTCCGCCAATTGTTTTTTGAGTGGCTGGTCGTAGAGGATTTCGCCTTTCTCCGTGTCAATCAGAATGATTTTTCCGGGCTGCAAACGTCCTTTGGCTTTGATTTCTTCCGGCTCGAAATCCATCACGCCCACTTCCGAAGCGACAACCATAATATCTTTATTGGTAATCAGATACCGCGCCGGACGCAATCCGTTACGGTCAAGCATACCGCCCGCATACCGCCCGTCGCTGAACAACAACGCCGCAGGGCCGTCCCACGGTTCCATCAGGATGGAATGATATTCGTAGAACGCCTTCAAATCTTCCGAAATCGGGTTTTTATCGTTAAAACTTTCAGGCACAAGCATTGCCATCGCATGAGGCAATGCCATCCCCGAAGCCACCAGGAAATCCAATACATTATCTAATGAAGCGCTGTCGCTCATATTCGACTGGATAATCGGACGGATATCCCCGATATTTTCCAACCCCGGCAACGTCAGGACGCTTTCGCGCGCTTCCATCCAACCCCGGTTCCCCCGCAAGGTATTGATTTCGCCGTTGTGCGCCAACAAACGGAACGGCTGCGCCAGACTCCAACGCGGGAACGTGTTCGTACTGAAGCGCGAATGTACCAATGCCAGTCCGCTGGTGAAATAATTATTTATCAAATCCGGGAAATAATGGCGCAGTTGCATCGTCTCCAACATTCCTTTATAAACAATGTTCCGCGTGGACAACGAGACCGCGTAAAAGTCATCCTTGCTCTCCAACGCACTGCCTGCCACCCGTTTCTCAATGCGCCGGCGAATGATATATAATTTCAACTCCAACTTTTGCTGTTCGTTACAACCCGTGATGAAGATTTGTTTGATATCCGGTTCAACCTCCAAGGCGTCTTTGCCCAAAATAGACGAGTTGGTCGGCACCTTACGCAGGTGCATCACCGTAAGTTTCTCTTTTTCTACTTCTTCGATGATGATGCTCAGGATTTCCTGTTGTTGCTTCCCGTCCTTCGGCAAGAAAAGCAATCCCGTACCGTATCTTCCTTTTTCAGGCACCGGAATACCTTGCAGCAGGATAAATTCGTGCGGTATCTGCACCATGATACCCGCGCCGTCGCCCGTTTTGTTATCGGCGCCCTCCGCTCCACGATGGCGCATATTTTCAAGCACATTCAGGGACGACTCTACCAACTCATGCGATTTCTCGCCATGGATATGTACTATCATGCCCACTCCACATGCATCGTGTTCACAGGACGCATCATACAATCCTTTTTGACTTTCTAAATTCTTCTTCTTGCTCATTTTTTTTGACGTTATGCCGATTTACAGCCGTTGTATTTGTCATTTTGATTGCAAAAGTAATAATTTAATTTCAAAATAACACAGAACGATCTACTTTCGATTAATAATTAACAATTAATAATGAATAATGAAACTCCGCGTCAGGTGAAACGACGCTCGGCAGATTGGATTAGAAAAGCATATTCGATTATTTCAACACAGCCAAAAGTTTCGGCATTGATGGAATTTTCAAAAAATAGCGCCCAAAAGTTTGGTCGAATAGTAATTTAAACCTACATTTGTGGTGGTTATTTCAGTTTAGAAGTTTTCTGAATTTAAAATTAAAATATCAACTCGTAAAACAATCATTCTATGAAAAGACGTAATTTTCTCAAAACGTTTGGCGTAGCCACCGCATCGGTGTCGATGGCTTTCTATAATCCGCTGTCTGCCGAAGTATTAAAAGACAAGAAGTTGCCGCATTTCGGTATTATCCTGGGGAATACGGGCGGCGAATGGCTCAAACAAAACCCTAAGGAAGCGCTCCGGAAAATCGCCGAAGCGGGGTACAAAGAATTGGAATTTGGTGGCGATATTGGCCTGAAAATGACGCCATCAGAACTTGGCAAATACCTGAAATCGCTGGGTCTGAAGGCGGTGATTGGCCCAACTACAATGGCGGCCATGAACGATACGGAAAAACTTAAATCCGACATCAAAGAATGCCGGGAGCGTGGTCAGAAATACATCGTTTGTTACTGGCCATGGACGGACGACGGGAAAAATAAACAATTGGACGACTGGAAGCGCGTGGCTGAAAATCTGAATAAAGGCGGCGCCATCTGCCGAAAAGAAGGCGTGCAGTTAATCTACCACAACCATGACATCGAATTTAAACTGACTGAAGAGAAAATTCCGTTCGACACGCTGATGGCGCATCTTGACCCGGCCCTGGTCGGCATCGAATTTGATTTGTACTGGATTACCAAAGGCGGTCAGTCGCCCGTGGATTATATCCGGAAATATCCCGGCAGGTATCCCGTATTTCATGTGAAGGATATGAAGCCGTCAGACCGGGATTTTGCCTGTGTCGGTAGCGGATGCATCGACTTTCCTGAAATATTCAAACTCAATGACATTTCCGGCGCAAAGCATTTTATCGTGGAGCACGACCATCCCGAAAATCCAAAGGAATGTATCGAGTCTTCCGCAAAGTATCTGTCAAATATACGTTTGTAACATTTTCTCTTATGCGACAAAAACGGGGCTGTCTCATAAGTATTTTAGCACGCAGATTACGCAGATAGATAAGATGAACGCAGATTATTATAATACCGATAATCTGCGTTTTTGTTTATATCGCTGTTCTATATATCTGCGAAAATCCGCCTAATCTGCGTCATCTGCGTGCTTATGAGACAGCCTCGTTATACGTGCTGCCGTATGAGGCAGGGGGACTCATTAGCTCATTTTTCGTGGACATAATGATAATTTTTGAATCATCATTCAGACGTGTAAGCGGATGGCTAAATTCACTGTTTCTCTAAACGGCAATAATTGCCTCCAAACTGTAAAAATTGACATTGTAGTTTTTACCGTCTCCAGCAGTATGCCGGAAATTCCGGCATACTGAAATTTCGTCCAATTCCCCTGAAGAAAAAATATTTTTCAGATGTTCTTG
>JAISJX010000280.1 GCA_031261145.1 Tannerella sp. | reverse complement strand
TGACGCACCAAACCGACGGGATTCGTAGGCTTCAATCGTATCTTTGCGGCTCAGCAGATAATCAATATCATCCAAGCCTTGCAACAGGCAGTTCCGTTGGTAGGCATTGATTTCGAACGATTCCGTCCGGCCGTTGGCGTGATTGGTGATTTGCTGCTTTTCGAGGTCGACCGTCAGCGTTGTCTGCGGGTCTTCCGCTACGGCGGCAAAAATACCGGCCAGGAACTCCGGTGAAACGACCACCGGTAACACGCCATTGTTCAATGCGTTGCCTTTGAAAATATCGGCGAAGAAGCTCGACACGACTACGCGGAAGCCGTAACCGGCAATCGCCCAGGCCGCATGTTCGCGGCTTGACCCGCTGCCGAAATTCTTCCCGGCGACAAGGATTTCGCCCGTATACGTGCCTTGATTCAAAACAAATTCCGGATTTGGCCGTCCGGACTTGTCGTATCGCCAATCGCGAAACAGGTTGTCGCCAAAGCCTTCCCGCGTCGTAGCTTTCAGAAAGCGCGCCGGGATAATCTGGTCGGTATCCACATTCTCCAGCGGGAGAGGTACTACCGTCGATGTCAGTTTGTCAAATTTCGTTTTACTCATCTTATTCTTTTTTTTGTTTCTCGCAGATTTAATGGATTTAAACGCAGATTAAAAGGATTTTAATCTATAATCTACAAGGATTCGCGTTCCAATCTGTTCTATCGCTTTGAACTCTTATTATTCAGAAATTGTTTACTACTCTAATCAAATTATTTTTATCTAATGTATCTGCATTGAAATTAATAAGAAATCCTAATCTTAAATCACTTAATCTCAGATACGTCAGTATTTGTTTATAATGAACAGGCATTATTTTCTCTACGGATTTTAATTCAATAATAACCATCTCATTCACGATGAGGTCAGCCCTGAAACCACTTTCTATCTCAATGTCTGCATAAACAACCGGAATAACTACTTGCGTTTTCACCTCATATCCCAACTGTTCCAATTCATACGCTAAAGCCGTTTCATAGACGGATTCAAATAGTCCGGGGCCTAATTCATTAAACACCTTGAAAGCCGAACCTCTGATGTCGTAACTGATTTTGTTTAATTCCATTATTGTTTATCTGTATTAAAAATCTGCGTGAATCTGCGTTTAAATTCCTTTAATCTGCGAGAAAATATTTCCTCGGATCGGTAATTTTTCCGGTCACAGCGGCGGCGGCGGCTACTAACGGGCCTGCCAAAAGCGTTCGTGCGCCGGGTCCCTGGCGACCTTCAAAATTACGGTTACTTGTACTCACGCTATATTTGCCCGCCGGGATTTTGTCGTCGTTCATCGCCAGACAAGCGGAACAACCGGGCTGACGCAGTTCAAACCCTGCCTCTGTCAGTATTTTATCCAATCCTTCGGCGCGAATCTGCTTTTCCACAGCCCACGAACCCGGAACCAACCAGACGATAACGCCAGGCGCTTTCTTTCTGCCTTTTACGAAATCAGCAAACGCACGGAAATCTTCCACACGCCCGTTCGTACAACTTCCCAGAAAGACATAGTCAACCGGTTTCCCGGTAATTTTTTCACCTGCGTTAAAGCCCATATATTCCAATGATTTGGCAAATGATTTTTGTCCCGCTTCATCCCCGCTTTCGAGGGCCGGAATCGTACCGTTTATCTCCATTCCCATGCCCGGATTCGTACCGTATGTAATCATCGGCTCAATATCTTCCGCATGGAACAGTACTTCCTTGTCAAACACGGCATCCGCATCGGTAGCCAGTGTGCGCCAACAGGCTACGGATTTCTCCCACTCCACTCCTTCGGGGGCAAATTCCCGTCCTTTCAGATATTCGACAGTCACTTCGTCCGGGGCAATCATACCGCCGCGGGCGCCCATTTCGATGGTCAGGTTGCAGATGGTCAGGCGTTCCTCCATCGTTGTGCGGCGGATTGCTTCGCCGGCATATTCCACAAAATAACCGGTCGCGCCGCCGGTCGTCATCCGGCTGATGATGTACAGGGCAATATCTTTGGCCGTCACACCGGGTTTCAACTGTCCGTCAATCGTGATACGCATCGTTTTCGGCTTCCGTTGCAGGAGGCACTGCGTCGCCAGCGTCATCTCCACTTCGCTCGTGCCGATGCCGAAAGCAACGGCTCCCATTGCCCCGTGAGTAGATGTATGGCTGTCGCCGCAAACAATGGTCATACCCGGTTGCGTCAACCCTGTTTCCGGGCCAACGACGTGGATAATCCCGTTTTTCGGATGCAACAGCCCGTAATAGTCCACGCCCGCCTCGGCGGCATTCTGCGCCAGCGTGTCCACCTGTTTTTTCGAGACAGGATCCTCGATCGGCCTGTCCTGATGCACGGTGGGGATATTGTGATCCGGCATACAGGTGATGCGGCCGGGGCGGAAGGGCTTCAATCCCCGTTCGCGCAGCCCGGCGAACGCCTGCGGGCTGGTCACCTCGTGGCAATACAGGCGGTCAATGTACAACTGAACCGTACCGTCCGCCAGCGTATCTACGACGTGTTTCTCCCAAATTTTTTCAAATAATGTCTTTGCCATAAATCAGCATATTATTAATCAGTACTATTTCACAAACTTGTTAATCGCATCCACAAAGGCTTCCACCGAGGCGGCGACAATGTCGGTATTGGCGGAAAAACCGTAATACCTGTTGCCTTCGTACTCGACCTGCATGTGTACTTTACCCACATCATCGCTCCCTTTGTTGATGGCCTGAATCAGGAACTCCTGAATGGTCATCTGGCGGTGGATGATGCTTTTGACGGCTTTGATGGCCGCGTCCACCGGGCCGTTGCCCGATGCGGCGGATTCAAACTTTTCGCCGGCAATATCCAGACAGACACTCGCCACGGAGCGCAGGCCGATGCCCGACGTGACCTGCAAATACTCCAATTTGATACGCTGCATGGACGTGCGGTCTTTACCGACAAGCACCAGCACGTCTTCGTCGTTGATGTTTTTCTTCCGGTCGGCCAGTTTGAGAAATTCGCCGTAGACTTTGTCTAATTTTTCTGCGTCCAACCTTACGCCGAGCACATTCAGCCGGTGTTTCAGCGCCGCGCGTCCGCTACGGGCTGTCAGGACGATGGCGTTGTCGTCGATACCGACCTCTCTGGGGTCGATAATCTCATAACTCTCACGGTGTTTCAGTACGCCGTCCTGGTGAATGCCGGACGAATGGGCGAACGCATTACGCCCGACAACGGCTTTGTTCGGCTGCACGGGCATGTTCATCAGACTGGATACCATGCGGCTGATGCCATAGATTTTTGTCGTGTTGATATTGGTTTCTATCAATCGTTCCTTATGACTTTTGAAAATCATGGCCACTTCTTCGAGCGACGTGTTTCCGGCGCGTTCGCCGATGCCGTTGACGGTCACTTCCACCTGACGGGCGCCGTTGAGTACGCCCTGAACCGTGTTGGCCGTCGCCATGCCCAAATCATTGTGGCAATGGGTGGAAAGAATGGCTTTATGAATACCGTCGACGCGCTCCGCCAGATACTTGATTTTGGCGGCGTACTCGTCGGGCAGGCAATAACCCGTTGTATCGGGAATGTTGACCACCGTCGCACCGGCTTTAATCACCGCCTCGACCACCCGCGCAAGGTATTCATTGTCTGTCCGCCCGGCGTCTTCGCAATAAAATTCCACATCTTCCACGTACTTTTTCGCATACCGGGTGGCGGCAATGGCGCGTCCCAGTATCTCCTCCTGCGTGGAATTGAATTTATACCGGATATGATACTCCGATGTCCCGATACCGGTATGAATCCGTCCGCGTTTGGCGAATTTCAGCGCCTCGGCCGCCACTTCGATATCCTGCTCCACAGCGCGGGTGAGTGCACAGATGACCGGCCACGTGACGGCCTTGGAAATCTCGACCACGCTGTTAAAATCGCCCGGACTTGACACCGGGAAACCAGCTTCGATGACGTCCACGCCCAATTCCTCCAGCGCTCTCGCCACCTGAATCTTCTCGATACTGTTCAACTGGCACCCCGGCACCTGTTCGCCGTCGCGCAAGGTCGTGTCAAAAATAAATAATCTGTCTGCCATAATTAAGTCATTTCTTATTTGTTCTTATTTTTCATTCTGTTTATTCCAAAAAAAAACCTTTCTCACGAGGAAGTGAGAAAGGTTTTTTTGATTTTTAGTTTCATTTTTCAATGTCCCTAATGCACACGCCGTCTCACTCCCTATCCTGCTCCAAGAGTAGAATATGAATGGAAATAATGAGACTGTTAATTATACCGTGTACCATAACTCTATTTATTAACGGGGCAAAGATAGGAATCTTTTTTTGATTCTCCAAAATTAAATTGAAAATTTTTACCTGAAAGTCCCGTTAATACTGCGAGAAAGACTTGGACACAAACTCCATCACCAACGGCAACTCCGTCCGCCAGTACGTCCATGAATGTCCGCCGTCCTTCACGCGGTATTCGTGGGCGATTTCATTTTTGCGGAAAAGAATGTGCAGCAGGCTGTTTCCCTCGTACAGAAAATCATCGTCGCCACAACTGATGTACCAGCGTATCTGTTTGATTTTATCCAGTTCTTCCTTAGACGCATTTTTGACGATTTCTTCAATGCTGTGGCGTTTGAAATAAGCCTGCACCTGCGCGTCGGATATTTTGGAGGCTGCATCGCCCAAACGGGCTTTCATTTGTTCCAGTTCCCAATTGCCGGTGGATGCGCTTAACGGCGCGGCGGCGGCAAACATCTCCGGATGATGTAACGAATAGAAAATCGTTCCGCCTCCGCCCATCGACAATCCGGCGACGGCGCGATAACGCCGGTCGCTGCGTACCCGGTACGTTTTTTCGATGTACGGGATAAGTTCGTTGAAGAAGAAATCCTCGTAATTGAAATCGCCCCGGATGTCATTAAAGTATCCTCTTTTTCCGGTGTTGGCGTCGGGCATGACGATAATCATGTGCGCCGCCTTTCCTTCGGCAATGGCTTTATCGGCAATATGCTGCACCTGGCCGAACTGCACCCAGCCCGTATGGTCGTCGCCGGAACCATGCAAGAGGTATAACACCGGATACGACTGGTCGCTCTCTTCATAGCCCGGAGGCAGGTATATGGAATACTTGCGTTCCGACTTCAGAACGTCACTTTTCACTGTCCGCGTTTCATACACGAACCCGCTTTGCGCGAATGTCACAGATGTCAGACACAACATCCAGACTACATTTAAAATCAGTGTTCTCATTGTTATCTTGTTTTTTAGTTTCAGGCGCTAAATGTAATACTTATTTTTCATGAACGGGACATTTTAATTGTTTATAACTTTTGCCGGTCGCTATCCGGCAATTATTCGCAACATCCGCACCAAGAAAGGTTATAAACGGATGTAATATTTTATGGCGTTTAAACCACGTTTCCGATTCGCACCTGCTGAAAATCCGGTTCCTCCATTTCGGTCAGGTAGGTTTCGATATGCCGTTTCTTCTTTTCCTCCAGAATCTCGTTGATGGCAATCAGG
>JAISJX010000216.1 GCA_031261145.1 Tannerella sp. | reverse complement strand
TCATTCAAAAATTCAAAAAATATGACTTCATTAGAAAGATGTTTAGCCGTACTGAACGGCGAAAAATTTGACACTTTGCCCATTGTTCCCCAATGTTTTATGCTCGCCATTGAGACGGCAGGATTCCGAATTGGCGACATCAACCGCAACGGTAAAAAAATGGCTGAGGCGCATCGTATCTCACAGGAAAAATACAATTACGACGGTTGTATCATCGACTTTGATGATGCTTCCATTGCGGAAGCCATTGGCGCAAAAGTGATTTTCAGGGATGACGAGCCGGCCGTCGTCAACGAGGACTATCCTGTTCTCAAGGATTTGAGGGATGTGTATGATTTGGAAATCCCCGATCCGTTCAAAGCAGGTCGTTTGTCCGAATGGTTGGAAGCAACCCGCACGCTGGTCGATGCCATCGGCGACCATGTGTTCGTTATGGGACGCGCCGACCAGGGGCCTTTCAGCATTGCCTGCCTGCTCCGCGGCACCACGCAGTTTATGATGGATTTGATCACCGAAGATCCCAAACTGATTGCCGATGTACTGGATTATTGCCGGAAAGTCTGCGTCGTTTTCGCCAAAGCGCAGAAAGATGCCGGAGCGCATGCGACATCCATAGGCGACGCCCTTGCCAGCCCCAACCTGATATCTCCGGACATGTACCGCGCTTTTGCCTTGGAACCGGAAAAACAGTTGGTGCAGGAAGTGCAGGATTACGGCATTCCGTTTTCCATCCATATTTGCGGCAATACCAACCGGATTATTGCGGATATGGGTGCGACCGGCGCAAAAATCCTTGAAGTGGACTGGCAGTTGGATATGCGGACAGCCCGCGAATTGACGCCATCATCCACTGTGCTGATGGGTAATATCAATCCGAGCGTCCCGCTTGTATTTGGGTCGCCCGAAGACGTGGACAAAGCCGTACAGGAACTTGTGGAAAAAACAAAAGGACAGGGTCTTTTCATCAGTTCCGGCTGCGCCATGGGACGGAATACACCGCCCGAAAATTTCCGTGCATTAGTGGCCGCCGCCCGCAAATACGGGGCTTACGAAGAAGTGATGAAGTTAAATCCAATATAATCCGTTTTTACAATCAAAGCAGCGTATAATTATCGGATTAAAAATCCTTATAGTACATCTCATAAGCACGCAGATAACGCAGATTAGACAGATTTTCGCAGATAAATAAAAAAGTAATATAAACAAAAACGCATATTATCAGTATTAATAATCTGCGTTCATCTTTAATATCGGCGTAATCTGCGTGCTAAAATACTTATGAAACAGCCCGGCGTTGGCTACCGGCAAAGATAAAACGCACAGACGGACGGGCGACACATAGCCTGCTATTATAAAAGGATTTATATTTTCCATATCAACATTACCATAAAACAATTATCATAAAACGGTAATGCAAAGGTAATAATTTATTTTTGTAATCTACGTTACGGAGGTTATTTTCTTGAGGGAATCAGGTGAAAATATTGAAAGAAAAAACATATCTTTGCAAATCATTTAAGTTGGAGAACGGATAAGGATGCCATTTTTAAATAAAACGTTTATTGATAGGATTATCCGGGGACGGTTGGCGTAAGTGGAGGAGTAACGGAAAAGTATTAACGATTTAAACATTTAATAATGAAAAGATTTTCGATTTTTATGGTGGCTGTGAGTTTATGCTTCACAGTCAGGGCGCAAGAGATTGAGTATAGCGAACCGGTGAATACGCCGGAGAGTTGCACCAGTATTATGGTTGGGAAAAAGGCTTCCCCGGATGGTTCGGTGATTACGAGCCATACATGCGACGGAAATTACCGTACATGGATGGAAATCGTACCCGCCAAACAGTACGAACGGGATACCGTAACCGCTATCTATGACGGACTTATGCACACCGAATTTATTGCCGACCGGAGCAAGTGGATCGTGAAAGGAACTATTCCGCAGGTACGTTCCACATACCAGTTTCTAAATACCTCATACCCATGTCTGAACGAAAAACAATTAGGCATTGGCGAAACCACTATTACCGGACGCAATGAACTGGTCAACCGGAAAGGGATGTTTATGATCGAAGAACTGGAACGTATTGCGCTTGAACGTTGTTCGACCGCACGGGAGGCCATTCTCCTGATGGGCGAACTGATTGCTGAATACGGATATGCCGACGAGGGCGAATGTTTGACGGTTGCGGACACCAAAGAAGTCTGGCATTTTGAAGTATTCGGCGAAGGCCCCGGCCGGATTGGCGGCGTATGGGCTGCGATTCGTATTCCGGACGACCATGTAGGCGTATCCGCCAATATCCCGCGTATCTCTTCGCTCGACCCGAAAGACACGAAAAACTGCCTCGCTTCGGCAAATGTCTTTGATGTAGCTAAAAAACTGGGCTATTGGGACGGAAAAGCGCCGTTCTGCTTCTGGAAAGCCTACGGTGGCGTAAATAAAGCATTTAATATCCGCGAATTTTTCATTTTATCCCATTTGGCTCCGTCGTTAAACCTCTCTTACGATGCGGAAGAACTGCCTTTCAGCGTGAAACCGGAGAAACCGGTCGCCGCTACGGATGTGATGGCATTGCTTCGCCAGACGTACGAAGGGACGCAATGGGATATGACTCAAAACCTGAATAATAGCCCGTCAGCCAACCCTTGGATGACCGTCGATATGATTAAAATGCTGAACGATATTAAAGAAAATACGGTAACCCGCTATCGCTTAGTGGCTGTTCCGCAATGTTCCTACTCAACGGTCATCCAGTTGCGCGACTGGTTGCCCGACGCTGTCGGTGGAGTGACATGGCTCACATTTGACAATCCGGGACAAAGCCCGCGCATCCCCGTTTTCTGCGGCGCCACGAAACTCCCGGCTTGCTTTGGCATCTGCGGCCAGCAGCGTTACAGGGATGACGCCGTCATTTGGAACTTCCGGCGTACCAATAAATTAGCTACCGTCCGCTGGGGACTGACCAAGGATATGATGAATGCGTCTATCGCACATTTCGACGAAAAAGGCCAGTTGGAATTGCCATCCGTTGAGCGTATTTACGCCAAATTATTGGAAACCAAAGGTGAAGTTGCCGCCAAAGATTACCTGACCGGTTACACCGCCGACTTTGCCGGAGCCGCCATACTCCGTTGGAAAGAGATGGGCGATGAATTTTGGCGTATGTTTGCAAGAGGATTTTAATATTTAAAAAAAAGGTAGTACTTTTGTGGATATTTTAAGATTCTGATTTGTTTATGAGTAATTCTAAATCACTTAAACGTACGGTATTAACCTCGTTTATAATCCTGTTTTTCCTCCTTCTTGCAGGAGGCGGAATCATTGTATATTTTTTGCTCGCGCCCAATTTTACACCGCGGCAGACATGTTATGTGTATATCTATCCTGATAAAGATTTTAACCGTTTATGCCTGCAATTGAAAGATTCGGCCGCATGCCGTAATATAAATTCATTCAAACAAATAGCTGTTTTTTTAAAGTATCCTGAGAAGATGAAAACCGGTCGTTACGCCGTTCGTCCGGGAATGAGTAATCATGATTTATTAGAGAACTTACGCCGGGGAAATCAGGAACCTGTCCATATCACATTCAACAATATCCGCGAAAAAGGCGAGTTGGCCGACCGTTTGGCCGATCAACTGATGCTCAACAGCGATGAACTGTCGGAATTGATGAATGATGCCGACTATTGTAAATCATTGGACTTTGAAACTTATACGGTTAAAGCAATGTTTATTCCAAATACGTACGAAGTCTATTGGACGATTTCCGCCGAAAAGTTGATGCAGCGGATGCAACACGAATATAACAGTTTTTGGACGGAAGCGCGACGCAAAAAAGCGGATAAAATCGGGCTTTCGTCCGTTGAAGTGGCGATTTTAGCGTCGATTGTCGAAGAAGAATCGGCTGTTTTAGACGAATATCCGGTCATCGCCGGACTTTATATCAACCGCCTTCACCGTGGAATACCCTTGCAGGCCGACCCGACCGTTAAATATGCAATCGGAAATTTTGCCTTGCAACGGATTTTGAAGGAACACCTTGAATACGAGTCGCCCTATAACACGTATCTCCATGAAGGTCTGCCTCCCGGCCCGTTGCGCGTCCCTTCCATTCAGAGTTTGGACGCCGTGCTCAATTATAAAAGTCACAACTATATATATATGTGCGCCAAAGAGGATTTTTCCGGGCGGCATAACTTCGCTGTGACCCTGACCGAACACAATAAGAACGCAAATCGCTACCGGGCGGAATTAAACCGTCTGGGAATACGTTGAATAATTGAGAATTGAGAATGAACAAATGGAAATACAATTGCCCGATTTGTTGAATATCGTAAAATTCAAGAAAAGTTTAAAATAACATTAGGGAGGAAAAAAATGGGAAAATTCATTTTTATCTTGTATTTTTGCTCCCGAATTGATGAAATTAAAACCCAAACAAATGAAAAAAAGAGTGTTTTTGGGCGATGAAGCTATTGCCCAAGCAGCTATTGATGCCGGTTTATCAGGTGTTTACTCTTATCCGGGAACACCTTCGACTGAGATCACCGAATACATTCAAAATTCGGCGACAGCTAAGGAACGAAAGATTCACAGTCGTTGGTGCGTCAACGAAAAGACTGCGATGGAGGCGGCATTAGGCATGAGCTATGCGGGCAAACGCTCGTTATGCTGTATGAAACATGTTGGACTGAACGTTGCAGCGGATTGCTTCATGAATATTGCAATGAGCGGCATTCAGGGAGGCATGATTATCGTCACGGCTGACGACCCTTCAATGCATTCGTCCCAAAATGAGCAAGATAACCGTATGTACGGAAATTTTGCAATGATTCCGATGCTGGAGCCGTCCAATCAACAAGAGGCTTATGACATGGTTTACGATGGATTCGAACTTTCCGAAAAACTCGGCTATCCGATCCTGTTTCGCATCACCACTCGCATGGCGCATTCGCGTGCAGGAGTCGCGACCCGTCCGCAAAAAGAAGAAAATCCGGTGAATTGCCCGGCTGACGGAAGACAACGTTTCATCTTGCTTCCGGTCAATGCGCGTCAGCGTTACAAAAAATTGCTTGCTGCACAGGAAAGCATGATTACCGCTTCGGAATCGTCCGTTTACAATCAATATTTTGATGCTCCGGACAAACATCTGGGAATTATCACTACCGGCATTGCGTTCAATTACCTGTCCGAGAATTTCCCGGACGGATTCGTGAATCCGGTCTTGAAGATATGCCAATATCCGTTGCCTGTCAGCCAGATAGAAAAATTAGTGGATACATGTGACGAGATATTAGTGCTTGAAGAAGGTTATCCCGTGGTCGAAGAACAGTTGAAGGGACTTTTGGGTAAAGGGCTGAAAGTGAAAGGACGCCTTGACGGGACACTCCGGCGGGACGGCGAACTCACGCCCGATCTGGTCGGCAAAGTCCTTGGAAAAACGATACAATCCTATTACGCCGTCCCCGAAGTGGTGGAACAGCGTCCTCCGGCTTTGTGCCAGGGCTGCGGGCACCGGGATGTGTTTGAGGCGTTAAACGAAGTGTTGAAAGAGTATCAAGACTCGAAAGTATTCAGTGATATAGGCTGTTATACGCTGGGGGCATTGCCTCCGTTCCGCGCGATTGACAGTTGCATTGACATGGGCGCATCCATCACGATGGCGAAAGGCGCTACGGATGCAGGCGTTTATCCTTCGGTTGCCGTGATAGGCGATTCCACCTTCACCCATTCGGGAATGACGGGGCTGTTGGACTGCGTAAACGAAAATACCCCTGTGATGATAGTCATTTCCGATAACGAGACAACAGCGATGACCGGCGGACAAGATTCGGCCGGAACAGGTCGCCTCGAATCCATCTGTTTGGGTATCGGCGTGGCTGCGGAACATGTCCGCGTCGTTATTCCGCTGAAAAAAAATCACGAAGAAATCAAACAGATTTTCCGCGATGAAATCGAATACAAGGGTGTATCGGTGGTGATACCCCGCCGTGAATGTATCCAAACATTAACCAGAAAAAAGAAAGCGAAATAAGATGAAAACAGATATTATATTGTCAGGCGTCGGCGGACAGGGAATCCTCTCTATTGCAGCCATTATCGGCGAAGCAGCCCTGAAAGAAGGGCTATATATGAAACAATCCGAAGTACACGGCATGAGCCAGCGAGGCGGCGATGTACAGTCCAATTTGCGCCTGTCGGACAAGCCTATAGCTTCCGATCTGATTCCATTGGGACAGGCGGATTTGATAATTTCCCTCGAACCGATGGAAAGTTTGCGCTATCTCCCTTATCTAAAGGAAAATGGATGGTTGGTAACAAGTGCGGAGCCGTTTATCAATATTCCCAATTATCCTGAAATAGAAAAGATTCAGGCGGAATTAGAGAAGTTGCCCCGGAAAGTAGTTCTCCAGGTCGAATCCATCGCTAAGGAAGCAGGTTCGTTGCGTACCGCTAATATCGTGATGCTTGGCGCCGCAACTCCTTTTATCGGAATTGAATACGAAAAAATAGTCGAAGGTATCCGTTCTATTTTCGGACGTAAAGGCGATGAAGTAATAGAAATGAACCTGAAAGCGTTGAAATCGGGTTATGAAGTTGCTCAAAACATACAAAAAGGGTAAAAAATGGAAGTAAAACATTTATTAATCAGTTTATTGTTTGTGTTTCCCTTTTTAGCAAAGGCGCAGGATACGAACGGACTTGTCTATACCGGCAATCCAATGCCCGCATTTACCATTGTCTCGGATGACGGAGCGCAAACTCCTTCGTCCGCTTTCGCCGGTAAAGTGGTTTTAATCAATATGTTTGCTACATGGTGTCCACCCTGCCAACTCGAACTGGCGGATATGGAGGCAACGCTCTGGCCGAAATTCAAAGACCGCAAAGATTTTGTGTTGCTGGTCATTGGCCGCGAACATTCGGATGCAGAATTAGCTAAGTATAACGAAAAGAAAGGGTTCACGTTTCCTTTGTATCCCGATAAAAACCGGAATATATTCAGTTTGTTTGCCACTCAATCAATTCCGCGATCCTATTTAGTCGATAAATCAGGGAAAGTGATTTATACGACTGTCGGATACGAAAAAAATGAATTTAAGCGGATGCAGCGAATCATTGACAACGCATTAAAAGAATAATTAACAGGACTGTACGGAAGCGAGGCGTATCTTTCTCCGTTTGTGTCATAAAAAACAGGATTATGTTGAAAAGAGATTTTATCATGGTGCAAATCGAGGAACTGGGTAAAGTGATTGCCCGGATTATCAGTCAGCGCAATAGCGGCGCTACTCGTCAGATTCCCGAGCAGATACAAACCGTTTATGATGCGTTGAAGTTAGACAAAGATAGCTTGATGAACGCCTCCCTCGACGACCTTTGCCATAAGTTGGATTACGAAGACAGTGAAGGAATACGCCGCTTGGAAATTGCAACAAAAGCGTTGAAAGAAGAAAGTTATCTTTTTTCCGGGCAACAACGGATAGACAGGTTACTCCGTGCAAAAGATTTATTGGAATATTTGCAGAAAAATGACCATACATTCTCTTTGGAACGCCTCGCTCTCTTGGATGAGATTAACGATGAAATCAATGAATAATCTTGGTTTTAAGATATATTTTAAGCAAATGGTAATAGTTTATATCTCTATACATCAGTAATATACAAATGTAAACATGCCAATTAGTACATAATTGTAACGGCATCAGAAGCGGGAACGCCCACAAGTTCGGTATTCCCGCATGATGCCGGAAATAGCAACGATGCCTACAATCCTTTCTTTTCCGGATTAAACGATTCAAACGTATTATCCGAATAGAAAATCAAAATTTTATCAATCTTTCTTTGCGGAACTTCTTTTATTGGTTTAACAGGTTCATATACCGGTTGTTTAGGTGTAATTTCCGCTCTTTTATCCTCAAATTCCTTACGATATACAGGCATTATTTTCTCTTCGGGCCGAATACCGGCTGTATTTGCGAATAAATCGGGCGCTTTGCCACTGTTCGTCGTCATATTGAGCGATGGTTGGCTTTTGGCGGATTGTTTCATCTCGTCATTTCCAAACATCAACCAATAGGGATTCACATCGGGAAACCGTTCGATAATCTTCATTACCACATCTAAGCTGGGGTTATTCCTGCCAGACATAATATGTGACATAGCCGCACGTTGAATCCCGATTTCCTCTGCAAACTTCGACGAGGTGAATCCGACCTCTTTCATTAATTGATTAATCCGTTCTTTCATATCCTAAATATATAAATATAGCTCCAAAAAACTGTCAATTTGTCTTATTCATTTGTTATTCATTCGATATACAAATATAAACATTGTTTTTGAACGGACAAAATATTTTCGTATATTTTTAGCGTATATTTTTGTATTAGATGCGATTTACAAAAGTAACGCGATAATGTAAACAAATAAATAGAACCATACTTTTATATAGTAAAGTAATGCTTTCTATATTTATC